>CAXTUM010000501.1:0-2915 GCA_964247205.1 uncultured Beijerinckiaceae bacterium | reverse complement strand
GGTCATCCAGCGCGATATGGTGTCCGCATTGCCGACACGGCTGGTAGCTCCCGTCTTGCGCCTCCAACGGACAAGCGCCGTCACCAGGGTCATGGTCGCGGTGGAGATCGAGGGCGAGAGCCTGCATATTTCACTGCCAGAGTCGTTCTCGATTGATCGTGCCATGCTCGGTCCTGTCGCCAGCAACCTGAGCCACCTGCACGATGATATCGTCCGCGCCCTGGACATGCTGATCACTGGATAGCCCCATGCCCGCCGACATCCTCTCCCTCTCCAAAGCCCGCAAGGCCAAAGCCCGCACCGCCAGCGATACCAAGGCTCAGCAAAACCGCATCCTCTTCGGCCAAACCAAAGAAGAGAAACTAAAAGACGCTGCTGAAAAATCTTTGACGGAACGCCGGATAGAGGCGCACCGAATGGCCACCCCGCCTAAAGCCACGCCTGATGCCTGACAACCCGGATGGCGTGATCAAACGCTCGATCATGATCGCGGGGCATCGCACCAGCGTTTCCATCGAACAGCCGTTCTGGAGTCAGCTGCGGCGCATTGCTGACGAGCGGGGCTCAAGCACGGCAGCCCTGATCGCCGGGATCGATCAGGGGCGCAAGCGTCAGAACCTTTCATCCGCTATCCGCGTGTTCGTGCTGGAACAGTCACTGAAGCGCTGAACGATCAGCGGGCAGCCGGCGGTGTGATCGACAACGGCGGCTCAAGCACAATCGGCGGTACTGTGGTGAGCGGCGCTTCACGGCGTGTGACCTCCTCCCGGCGGCGCTGCTCCTCCGCTGCCCGCTTCGCAGCTTCCAGCTTGCGGCGCGCCTCCTCCTCGCTCCGTCGCTGCTCTTCCGAAGCGCGCAACTGGCGGTTGAAGAAACTGCGTTCGCGCTGATCCTGCTCAATAGCTTCGATCCTCTCCGTCTCGCGTGTGATGGCGATGGCGGTGAGGCCGTTGGCAAGGCTGGCGACATCGATCTCCCGGACAGGGTTTCGCATCGGCCCGCGCAGCACCAGATCAGCGCTCGGCAATGGTCCACTCCATCCCTTGGGCGCTTCGCGCGCAACAAGGCCGGTCCGGGCAACAAGCGACATGTCCTTGAGATCAAGCGCCACGCTGGTCGTCGCCACTTCATCGGCGCTGGCAACCCGCAGAGGACCGGCCCGCAACACACCGGCACCAATGGTCAGCGGGGTCTGCCCAGAGGGAAGCGTGAGCGATCCGATCAACTTCTGTTGCAGGGTCGCAGCAAGTGTCTCGCGCGAAACGGCTGCAAATTCACCCTGGGGCGTTTTCAGAATACCATCCAGCGCACCAGGCGCCAGCCCCGACACTTCGGCGCTGAGGATATCAAGACGGCCGTTGCCTGCCAGCGCCGTCATGAGCGCCAGCGGGCTTTCACCGGTAGCGCTCAGATCGAGCTGCGCCGATGCCCGCCCGCGCAGGCCGCCATTGGCCACCAGAGTCGGCATGCGGTCAAGATGCCAGCCATCCAGGCCGAAACGCCCGGTAATGCTGACAGTATGGAGATTGCGCCGCAGAGTGGCCTGTGCCTTCAGGCGGCCATTCATCCACTCGCCTTCGGCATGGTCTATGTAAATCAGGCCATTTTCGAACCTCAGCACGAACTTCGGGCTGGTGATGACCAGGCCATCACCCAGATCAACACCCTCGGCCTCGATCCACAGATCACCCGGCAACGTGACGGGCGCCGGTGCGCTGAACCGGGCCGCACCCCAGATCTGGGGCAAACCTTCGCCCTGCGGTTCGCCGAAGATCAACGGAGCAAAGGCCGAGGCTTCAAGGCGTCCCATCCGAAGCTGGCCGGAAACGCGGCCAAATTCGGCCAGATTGAAGGTGATCTCTCCGCGCGTTCTGGAGCCGCCCGATATCAGGTCGAACTCCCGCAGAGTTATGCGGTAGCCGCGCAGATCAAACCCTGCTTTGAGTGCGAAATTCTGACCGGGCGTAACAGCAGGAATCGCGACCAGGAGCGATTGCGCAAGCGGCGCGAGATCATTCGAGGATAGCCGGATCGTACCGTTCAGGGGCTCAGCGGGATTGATTGTCTGTTTGGCAGCGATATCGAGGGCAAGACCTGCAAACGCGCCTTTGAGCGACCAGTCAGCCGCCGCTATCCCGCTGGAAAGACCACCGCCGGTCAGGCGCAAGTCAACCGGTCCGGCACCGGTGATCGGGATGGCTTCAAGACCAATCTGCTGGATGAGACTCGCAGGGCCAGCCGATTTCAGGCCGACCGACAGGGCATTGCCATCAGCGAGTGCGCCGTTTGCGCTCAGGCGTGCTGAAGCATCCACATTGGTCGCGTTGGCATTGCCCCGCACCGTGAGGATACGCTGGTTTGCGTTCGCGCCATCTGCCATCAGCCCAATCGTCAGGTCCGCAGGTGCCAGACTGCCAGCGCGGGATGCCAGCACCGGCATTGCAGGATGCGACGATACCCGATCTGCAAGTTGCAACAGGGCATCCAGACGGGTCGCCTGCAGGCGAGCCTGCAGTTTTGGCGCAGACCCGCTCAGCGTGCCGCTTGCAGTGAGATTGGCTCCGCCCAGATTGGCAATGCGTAACTCATCAAGGAAAGACACATCTCTCTCACGGCGGAAGCGGAGGCTGATATCGCCCGCTCCAACACCGGCGTAGCGCACCCTGCGAGCCTCGACGCCCAGATCCAGATCCCAGTTGGCTGCACTCTCGCCGCCGGGTATTTCCGGTACTTTGGCGATATCAAGCTGATCGGCGGTCAGCCGCAGTGTCAATTTCTGTCGCTCACCTGCCGTGTTTAGCTGGATGGAGCCGGCAAGGCGCATATCATCGGCTACCAGCGTGGCATTGCTGATGCTGAGCTCCTGCGGGCCCTGCCGGAGATTACCCTGCAGGTTCAGGCTGCGCAGTCCGACG
>CAXTUM010000500.1:0-2935 GCA_964247205.1 uncultured Beijerinckiaceae bacterium | reverse complement strand
GTGGTATACTCATCTCGGCGCTCCGGAATGCGCTGTTGATGGGTGCGCAAAAGGCCTCCACCACCGGCGGTGACCGCACGCTGGCGGCGTTGGCGGCGCAGCCCATGATGGAGCGCACTATGGGCAGCTATGCGCAGGGCTATCGCCCGACGGGCGGCGGTGACTGGCGGCAATCCTGGGCCGCGCCTCAGCAAGGTTTCAGCGAACAATCCCAAGCGGCATTCGATGCAACCGGCGCGCCCATGGCCGATCCCCGCGCGCATCTCTCGGAAGCCACGCCGGAACTCATGGCCATGCCTCTGGGCGCGGCGCGGGCGCAGCTGCATGACAGCTATATTCTGGCGCAAACCGGCGACGGCGTGGTCATTGTCGACCAGCATGCGGCGCATGAGCGGCTGGTCTACGAGCGGCTGAAGAAGCAGCGGGCGGAGAATGCCATCCCGCGCCAGCTGATGCTCATCCCCGAGATCGTGGAGCTTGATCCATCCGATGCGGCGCGGCTGGCGGAGGCAGGTCCTGCGCTGGAAAGCCTTGGCCTGTCGCTCGAAAGCTTCGGGCCCGGCGCAGTCGTCATCCGCGAGGTGCCATCCGCCATCGCCAATGGCGATCTTCGCGGGCTGGTGCAGGACATCGCCGACAATATTGCGGAATGGGGCGGCCCGCTGGCGCTGGAGCGCGCGGCGGATCATGTGCTGGCGACCTTCGCCTGCCACCATTCGGTGCGGGCCGGCCGCCGGATGAAGCCGGAGGAGATGAACGCGCTATTGCGCGAGATGGAAGTCACACCGGGTTCCGGCCAGTGCAACCATGGCAGGCCGACCTATGTGGAGCTGAAGCTCGCGGATATCGAGCGGCTGTTCGGGCGGCGCTGACCGATGAAGTTCCGCTCTCAATCCGCATCATCCACGGCGGATATCGTCGGTGGCTCGGGCGGGCCTTTCTTCGCCTCGGGTGCGGCTTTCACCCTGGGTGGCACCTTGGCGGGCGGCGGCGAATCCGCTCCCTGATGCGTGATGCTGCACAGCATCTGCAATCCCGGCGCTTCTGATGGCAGCGCCAGTTTGGCCACGGCCTCGGAGCATTTGATCCAGTCCTCCCGCCGCCCCAGCAGATACTCGATCCGGGCATAAAACAGGCGAAAGCTGCCGACATAGACCTGGTTTTCACGGAAACGCTCGCTGAAGCGGCCGGATTGTGCCGTGCCGCGCTGGATCACGCGGACGGAGGCGCTGGCCCCTTCGCTGTTCTCTGAGGCATGGAAGGTCCAGCGGTCCTCGCCGTCTGCTGTCGCCAGCACGGCATAGATGAAGAACTTGCGGCGAGCGACGAAACCCTGCTTGCTGTACTCGATCTGGATATCGCGGGGATCGGAATGCTTCACCACGGCTTCCGCCGCCGCGATCACCCGCGCCTTGCTCTCGCCCGGCCAGACGCGCGTCGCCTCGCGCATCCAGTCGGCGTGGCTGGTCGTGCGCTCCGGGCGGGCGCAGGCGGCGAGGAACAGCAGGGCAAGCAGAACGAGAATGCGCATACGCTATTGAAGCGTGTTTGCGGGTCCGGCGTAACTCCGAGAAATCAGGGGGAATCGTGCGGAAAACGGCAAAAATCACGGCAACCATGCTTCGACAGGCTCAGCTTGAGGACGCCGGGGCCTACATCCGGAAATCTTCACCCAGATACAGCCGCCGCACATCGGGGTGATCGATCACCTCCTGCGGCTTGCCCTCCATCAGCACCTTGCCGGAATGGATGATATAGGCGCGGTCCGTCAGGATCAGCGTCTCGCGCACGTTGTGGTCAGTGATCAGCACGCCGATGCCGCGCGCTTTCAGGTGATGCACGAGGTTCTGGATATCGCCGACGGCAATGGGGTCGATGCCCGCGAAAGGCTCGTCCAGCAGCATGAACTTGGGACGGCCGGCCAGCGCGCGGGCGATCTCGCAGCGGCGGCGCTCACCGCCGGACAGCGCGATGGCTGGCGACTTGCGCAGCTTCGTGATGTTGAACTCCTCCAGAAGCTCGTCCAGTTGCTCTTCGCGGCGCTTGCGGTTGGGCTCCACCACTTCCAGCACGGCACGGATGTTGTCCTCGACCGATAGTCCCCGGAAGATCGATGCCTCCTGCGGCAGGTAGCCGATGCCGAGCCGCGCGCGGCGGTACATCGGCAGGGGCGTGATGTTGTTGCCTTCCAGCGTGACCTCGCCCTCGTCGGCCTCCAGCAGGCCGGTGATCATGTAGAAGGCCGTCGTCTTGCCCGCACCATTGGGGCCCAGCAGGCCGACAGCCTCGCCCTTCTTCACGTTGAGGGTCACACCATTGACGACGCGGCGGCCCTTGAAGCTCTTGCACAGGCCATGGGCCGAAAGCATGTCGGCTCCGCTCATCACCATGGAGGGCGGCGCAGGGACCTGCGCTTCGGCAGGCACCGGAATTTCGTCGCCGGAAAGTCCGCGCACGAGATCATCCAGCATCGGGTCAGGCTGGACCACGGGCACTGCAGGCGGAAGGGTCTGATTGCGTTTCCAGAATGGAAAATTCACGAAGGGTGTTCCGGTTGAGACAAAAGCACCTCTCCGGCAAAACCGGAGGCACATTGGAAAAGACCTAACGCGGAGTTATCCGCCATGCAAATGGCAACCGCGCAGTCCCCATGTGTCAATTTGTGGGCTGTGCGCCGGTATTCTTCTTCGACTGGCCCTTGGGCTTGGCCTCATCCTGGCTGCCCGGCGTGAACACGCCCTGCACACGTCCGCCCGGTGTGGGGTTGATGATCGTGGCGATGCCCGTCTCGGTATTGTAGGTCATCAATTCGCCTCGCTGGATATTCGGGCCGTCGGCAACCACGGCATTGCCCGTCAGTGTCACGATCTTGCCAATGGCGTCATAGACCATGGTGTTCGATGTCATGGTCTGGGTGCCGTTGACCACGCTGACC
>CAXTUM010000499.1:0-2937 GCA_964247205.1 uncultured Beijerinckiaceae bacterium | reverse complement strand
GGCGTGCGCCCAAAGCCAACGTTCGTGGCTCGGATCAAGGACATAAAAGTGTTCGATCTTCCATTGCGGTCTTTGGTTCGCCTTTCCCTAGTGCGATCGGCGACGAGTTCCACACCACGCCGTTGACAAGCTACGGCACGCAAAAGGCCATCGGCGAATTGCTGCTGGCGGATTACACGCGGCGCGGTTTTTTCGACGGCATCGGCATCCGCCTGCCCACGATCTGCGTGCGCCCCGGCACACCCAACAAGGCCGCCTCCGGCTTCTTCTCCAACATCATCCGCGAGCCGATGAGCGGAAAAGAGGCCGTGCTGCCCGTGGGCGAGGACGTGATGCACTGGCATGCCAGCCCGCGCTCCGCCGTGGGATTCCTCCTGCATGCCGCGACCATGGACACTGGTCTGATCGGCACGCGCCGCAACCTCTCCATGCCGGGCCTCGCCGCCACGGTTGGCGAGCAGATCGCGGCCTTACGCAAGGTGGCGGGCGACAAAGCCGTGAAGCTCATCCGCCGCGAGCCGGACGAAACGATCATCCGCATCGTCGCGGGATGGCCGCGCAATTTTGCGGTGAGCCGCGCTGCCGGATTAGGTTTCAAGGCGGAAAGCAGCTTCGAGGAGATCATCCGCGTGCATCTCGAGGATGAACTGGGCGGAAAGCTGGGCGTTTAATCCGCCTGCTCTTTCGTGCTATGGTTGTGATCATGGACACGCTGGAAGACGTCAAGGCCGAACTGCGCCGCCTGAAACCGGAGATCGAGAGCCGCTATCCCATCCGGCTCGTCTCGATCTTCGGCTCGTTCGTGCGGGGTGAACAGACGGCGGAGAGTGATGTGGATGTGCTGGCGGAGGCGGGTGTCGGCAAACTTTCGCTGTTCGATATCATTGGCGTGGAACAGCTTCTTGAAAAGAAACTGCGCCGTCGGGTTGACCTCGTAATGATCGACGGCATCCGCGAGCGTATCAAAAATCGCGTCCTCGCCGAGGCTGTACCCTTATGAGCCGCGACCATGGGCTGCGTTTCGAAGATATTCTCAAGTATGCACAGCTCGCCATCATCTTCCTGAAGGACACGACGCCATCTGCCGTTCTGGATGATCCATTGCGCCTGGCGGCTATTGAACGCTGTTTCACGATCATAGGGGAGGCCGCTTACAAACTACCCCGCCTGGAGCGCGGGCAGTTTCCACAACTGCCCTGGGAGAAGATGAAGGGTCTGCGCCACCACCTGGTGCACGGATACGACGATATTGACCATACAATTCTGATCAATACCGTCGTCAACGATCTGCCGACGCTTGTTGGGGTGATTCAGCCTCATCTATCGCAGACCTCAGTCTATCCATTCCCCATCAAAATCTGCGGCCTCTCCACACCTGACACCATGGCCGCTGCCCTCGACGCCGGTGCCGACATGGTCGGCCTCGTCTTCCATCGCAAATCACCGCGCAGCGTCAGCCTCAAAACCGCAGCCGACCTCGCCACCATGGCGCGTGGCCTGGCAATCATCGTGGCACTGACCGTCGACCCATCGGACGAGGGCATCGACGCCATCATGAGCCATGTGAACCCGGACCTGGTCCAGCTCCACGGCTCCGAAACGCCGGAGCGCTGCATTGAATTGTCCAAACGCATCGAGCGCCCCGTCATGAAAGCGCTTGGCGTTGCAGATGCCGCCGACCTCGACGCCATCAAAACCTACCGCCCCCACATCGACCGCCTGCTGCTCGATGCCAAACCGCCGAAGGACGCGGCCTATCCCGGCGGGCATGGCAAGACCTTCGACTGGGCGATCCTCAAGGGTTTCGACCCGTTCATGCCCTTCATGCTCTCCGGCGGGTTGACCCCCGAGAATGTCGGCGAAGCTATCGCCACCGTGAAAGCCCTCGGCATCACGCTGGCCGGTGTCGATGTGTCCTCTGGCGTCGAAAGCGCGCCAGGCGTAAAGGACGTGGAGAAGATAAAAGCGTTCATCAAGAACGCCCGTACCGCCAGTTTGAAAGCCATCGCATGAACGCCCCCGCACGCCCCAATTCCTTCCGCACTGGTCCTGACGAGAACGGCATGTTCGGCATGTTCGGCGGGCGCTTCGTCGCCGAAACGCTGATGCCGCTGATCCTCGAACTGCAGCAGGCCTACGAGGTCGCGAAGAAGGACCCGAAATTTCTCGACGAAATGGCCTTCATGCTGAAGCATTACGTCGGACGCCCGAGCCCGCTCTATTTTGCGGAGCGCATGACCGAGGCCTGCCGGAAGATCGCGGCGGATGCGGGCAACCCGGAGTTTGGCGCGAAGATCTATTTCAAGCGCGACGAGTTGAATCACACCGGCGCGCATAAAGTGAACAACGTGCTGGGGCAGATTCTGTTGGCCCGGCGCATGGGCAAGAAGCGCATTATCGCCGAAACCGGCGCGGGTCAGCACGGTGTGGCCACCGCCACGCTGTGTGCGCGCTACGGCCTCGAATGCATCGTCTACATGGGCGCGGTGGACGTCGAGCGGCAGAAGCCCAACGTCTTCCGCATGAAGATGCTGGGGGCCAAGGTGGTGCCCGTGGTGTCCGGCTCGAAGACGCTGAAGGATGCGATGAACGATGCACTCCGCGACTGGGTCACCAATGTCGAGACGACGTTCTACTGCATCGGCACGGTCGCTGGGCCTCACCCTTATCCAGCCATGGTGCGCGATTTCCAGAGTGTCATCGGCAAGGAAACCCGCGAGCAGATGCACGAGGCCGAAGGCCGCCTGCCCGACAGCCTGATCGCGGCCATCGGCGGCGGCTCCAACGCCATGGGCCTGTTCCACCCCTTCCTCGACGATGAGCAGATCGAGATTTTCGGTGTCGAAGCGGCGGGACACGGCCTGTCATCAGGCCTGCACGCAGCCTCGCTCACCGGCGGCCGCCCCGGCGTGCTGCACGGCAACCGCACCTATCTGC
>CAXTUM010000498.1:0-2938 GCA_964247205.1 uncultured Beijerinckiaceae bacterium | reverse complement strand
GACCAGCGAAGCCAGGCGCGCCGATCAGGCCGTGGGCGAGATAGAGCATGACAGTCGCAACGCCCAGACGCCAGCCGAAGGCCGCACCGATCAGCGGCAAGGCAAGCGTTTGCATCGTCATGGGGACGGGATAGAATGGCACCTGAATCTTGGCAGACAGCGTGAGCAGCGCCACACCCGCGAAGGCCAAAGCGACCTGCCGCAGCAGTTTCTGCTCGCCAACGGCCCAGATACGGTCGACCAGAGGACCGGAAACAGTGGAAGTCGCCATGAGAATACCCCTTCGGAAAGCGTTGCCCGGCTTTCGCTTCCTTCCGCTATAGTGGCAGTCCTAGGTCTGCTCAAGCCGTCTGTCCGTAGTTTGTCCAACACGCATGAAATCATCAGAACTTCTCCATCCCCGCCCTGAAGGCCTGTGGTGCCCGCCAGGCGGGTTCTTCATCGACCCCGTGCGGCCCGTGGAGCGGGCGCTGATCACGCACGGCCATGCCGATCATGCGCGTTCGGGCCATGGATCGGTGCTGGCGACGCGGGAGACTCTGGGCATCATGGCGGTGCGCTACGGCGTGGATTTCGCGGCCAGTACGCAGATGGCGACGCTTGGCGAGACAATGACCATCAACGGAGTGACTGTGAGCTTTCATCCCGCCGGTCATGTGCTGGGCTCGGCGCAGATCGCGGTGGAATGCGGCGGCACGCGCATCGTCGCCTCCGGTGACTACAAGCGCGCGGCAGACCCCACTTGCCTGCCATTCGAAGTTGTGCCCTGCGATGTCTTCGTATCGGAGGCAACCTTCGGACTGCCGATCTTCCGGCATCCGGATGCGGCGGGCGAAGTGGACAAGCTGCTGGCCTCGCTGCGGCTGTTTCCGGAGCGCGCCCATCTCGTGGGGGCGTATTCGCTCGGCAAGGCGCAGCGGATCGTGCGGCTGATCCGCCAGGCCGGTTATGAACGCCCGATCCATGTGCATGGCGCGATGGAAAAGCTGATGGCGTTCTATCAGTCGGAGGGCATTGATCTGGGTGCAATCATCCCGGTGCGGGCTGGAGACCGGGCGAAACTCAAGGGTGAGATCATCCTTTGCCCGCCGGGATCATTGCAGGACCTGTGGTCGCGCAAATTTCCCGATCCGGTCACGGCCTTTGCATCGGGGTGGATGCAGACGCGGGCACGAGCACGGCAACGCGGCGTCGAACTGCCGATGATCGTCTCGGACCATGCGGACTGGCCGGACCTCTGCCGCACCATCCGCGACACCGGCTGTTCCGAACTCTGGGTGACGCATGGACAGGAGGATGCGCTGGTGCACTGGGCGGGTACGCAGGGCATCCGCGCCAAGCCGTTGAATCTCGTGGGTTACGGCGATGATGGCGAGGCGGAGCCTGCATTGGCGGAAGAGCCCGCATGAACCGTTTCGCCGCCCTCCTCGACCGTCTCGCCTATGAGCCGCGCCGCAATGCCAAGATCACGCTGATCGCGGATTTCTTCCGCGCCACGCCTGACCCCGAGCGCGGCTTCGCGCTGGCCGCGATGACCGGCGGGCTGGTGTTTGCGCAGGCCAAGGCCGGGCTCATCCGCCAGCTGATTGCGGAACGGACGGACCCGGTGCTGTTCGCGCTGTCCTATGATTACGTGGGTGATCTCTCGGAAACGGTGGCGCTGCTGTGGCCTGCGCCAGCCCTGGCGCCAGACGGAGACACCCCCACTCTCTCCGTCGTCATCGAAACTCTTGCCACGGCGCACAAGTCTACCCTGCCCGGACATCTCACGGGCTGGCTGGATGCGCTGGACGAAACCGGGCGCTGGGCGCTGCTCAAGCTGATCACCGGCGGATTGCGCATCGGCGTTTCGGCGCGGCTCGCCAAGACGGCAGTGGCGGAACTGGGCGGGTTCGAGCCCGACGCCATCGAGCAGGTCTGGCACGGATTGTCACCTCCCTATCGCGATCTCTTCGCCTGGGTGGAGGGCAAGGGGCCACGGCCCGCGAGTGATGATCCCGCGCCGTTCCGGCCCGCCATGCTGGCCCATGCCATCGAGGATGTGGATTTCGGTAAGCTGGACCCTGCTGATTTCACGGCGGAATGGAAATGGGACGGCATTCGAATCCAGGCGGCGTCCGGCACTGATGCACAGGGAAAGCGCGTGACGCGGCTGTATTCCCGCACGGGCGATGACATCTCGAACGCCTTCCCCGACCTGCTCGATGCCATGACCTTCGACGGGGCCGTCGACGGCGAGTTGCTGGTGCTGCGCGAAGGGCGCGTGCAGAGCTTCAATGTGCTGCAGCAGCGGCTGAACCGCAAACTGGTCTCGGTAAAACTCATCGCGGAATTTCCCGCGCATATCCGGGCTTATGATCTGCTGGTGGATGGAAACGAGGATATCCGGCCCCTGCCGTTCATGGAGCGCCGCCAGCGGCTGGAATTGAAGCTTGCGGGCGCGATCAACCCGAAGCTCGATCTCTCCGCGCTGATCCCCTTCACAGCGTGGGAGCAGCTGGCGGCGGCGCGCGCTGATCCGGCCTCAGCCGGGGCCGAAAGCGATGCTGAGGCTGTCGAAGGCTGCATGATCAAGCGGCGGGATAGTCCCTATCTGCCGGGGCGGCCCAAAGGCCTGTGGTTCAAGTGGAAGCGCGATCCCATGGTGGTGGACGCTGTGCTGATGTACGCCCAGCGCGGGCACGGCAAGCGCTCGTCGTTCTATTCCGATTTCACCTTCGGCGTGTGGAAGGGGGACGCCCTGGTGCCGGTCGGCAAGGCCTATTTCGGCTTCACCGACGAGGAACTGGTGCAGCTCGACCGCTTCGTGCGCAAGCACACGATTGATCGCCACGGACCGGTGCGCGTGGTGACGGCCAATGCCGAAACAGGGCTGGTGCTGGAAGTGGCGTTCGAGGGAATCAATCGCTCTCCCCGCCACAAATCCGGCGTCGCCATG
>CAXTUM010000497.1:0-2949 GCA_964247205.1 uncultured Beijerinckiaceae bacterium | reverse complement strand
ATCGCGCAGGCGGCCCGGATGATCGAGGCTGATCCATCCTATGGGGATGTCATGGCAGAAGCGCAGGCCATCGGCTTCGAGAACCTGCTTCGCATGGACGCTGACGAGACATCAGCCCATGCAAAGGGGTGATATCTTCTGGGTGGATATCCCGGTCCGCAATCCCGCCGGGCGCGAAATTGCCAAGACACACCCCTGCGTTGTGATTGGCGTGCCAGCTCTCAACATGGTGCGGTCCACGGTGCTGATGGTGCCGCTCAGCAGCAACAACAAGGCCTATCCCCCGGTTTCGATCCGTATCACCTCGGCAGGTGCAACGAGCGTGGCTGTCTGCGACCAGTTGCTGGCGGTTGACAAACAGCGGATCAGGAAACTGGCAGGGAAACTCACAGCGACGGAACTCGATGATCTGGACCGGAGTCTGCGGCAACTGATGGGGCTGTAGCCCTACTCCGCGCCCGGCAAAACCCGGTCCGGCGGCCGATGCCCGTCGGTGAAGGTCTTCACGTTGATGATGACCTTCTCGCCCATTTCGATGCGGCTTTCCAGTGTCGCCGAGCCCATGTGCGGCAGCAAGACGGCCTTGCCCTGTTCAGCCAGTTTCAGCAGGCGCGGGTTCACCTGCGGCTCGTGCTCGAAGACATCAAGGCCCGCACCGCCAAGCTTGCCCTGCTCCAGCAGTTCGGCCAGCGCATCCTCGTCCACGATCTCGCCGCGCGCCGTGTTGATCAGGATGGCATGGGGCTGCAGCAACTTGAGGCGGCGGCCGGAGAGCAGATGAAACGTCGCAGGCGTGTGCGGGCAATGTACGGAGACGATGTCCATGCGGCCCAGCATGCGGTCGAGGCTGTCCCAATAGGTCGCATCCAGCTCCTGTTCGATGCGGGCGGCGGCGGGGCGGCGGTTGTGGTAATGGATTTGCAGGCCGAAAGCTTTGGCGCGCTTGGCCAGTGCGAAACCGATGCGGCCCAACCCTACGATACCCAGCCGCTTGCCGGAAATGCGCTGCCCCAGCATCCAGCCTGGCGACCAGCCCGTGAACTGGCCTGACGTGACGGCGCGCGCGCCGTCAATGAAGCGGCGCGACACGGCGACGATCAGCGCCATGGTGAAATCCGCCATGTCATCGGTGAGCACGCCCGGCGTGTTGGTGACGGTGATGCCGCGCGCATAAGCCGCCTTCACGTCGATGTTGTCGACGCCATTGCCGAAATTGGCGATCAGTTTCAGCCTTGGCCCTGCTGCGGCGATGATCTCCGCATCGATCCGGTCGGTCACCGTCGGCACCAGCACATCGGCCTCGGCGACCGCCTGTTTGAGCGCGGCCGCATCCATCGGCAGGTCGCTGGCGTTGAGCTGCGCATCGAACAGTTCGCCCATGCGAAGCTCCACCAGCCCGGGCAGTTTGCGCGTGATGATAACGGTCGATTTACGATAAGGCATCGTTGCCTGGATCCTTCAGCCTTTTCATGCCCGCTGCGCGCCGTTCCTTCATACACCCTTAACAGGCACCTGCGACAACCGTTCGAACTGTCGATACCCTGTTCACAGCTATATCGGTCATGGTGTAGCAAAGACGTGCGTTAGCACAAGGACGGCATCGGCTTCTCCGCCTTGCTCGTGTCGAAATTCGATGCGACGCGAGACCGGAGGATCACTGCAGAAGGCGGTCAGGGGTAATGGCGTTGCGTGTAATGATATCGAAGATTTTGCCTGGCGCTGCCATTGTGCTGGCTATCATGTCTCCCGCACTGGCGCAGGAGACCACGGGCTCGGTCAGCGGCCTGCCCATCCCCCGCTTCGTCAGCCTCAAGCCCTCTGATACCCCGATGCGCGAAGGCCCTTCCAAGGATCACCGCATCAAGTGGGTATTCAAGAAGGAAGGCGTTCCTGTCGAGATCATCGCCGAATTCGAGAACTGGCGGCGCGTACGCGACTCGGAAGGTGATGACGGCTGGGTCTTCCATTCCCGGCTCTCCGGCCGGCGCACGGCGCAGATCAATCCCAAGCTGAAACAGAGTGATATTCCGCTCTATGCCCGCGATAGTGAAAGCACGGCAGTTGTGGCGCGTTTGCAGCCCGGCGTCATCGGCTCCGTGGAGCAATGTTCGGGCAAGTGGTGCCGCCTGATTGGCGACGGTTTCGATGGCTGGCTGCCGCAGGAGCGCCTGTGGGGAGTTTATCCAGGCGAGCGCGTCAAATAGCGAGGCGCTGTCAGCGCTTTGTCCTGTTGACCATCAAACCGGCAGCAGGCGCACCTTCACCTCCGCGCGGAAATCCGCCGGAGGTCTGCATCCGTTCTTCGTGAGAACCGGGGTCCCCGTCATCCGCCGCGTCCTGCGGGGTTGATCAGGGTGGAGAATACTTGTGCAGAACGGATCGCCAACGGAGACCCCGGCCATCCAAGGTGTTGCCAGCACCCGGACCCTGTGCCGCGCTGCCGGAGCTCTCGGCGGCGTGGAATGATGGGGAGGGTGTTTATAGGATAATATTCATATTGTCAAGATGTGGGTCGGCAGCCGTGAAATGCCTTCACCTGCTGCACCCCTTTGGCGCTCACACCGGCCAAAAGAAAACCGGCCACTCCTCGCGGAGAAGCCGGTGTTTCATGACGATCCGGATTGAAAGCGAGCTTACGCCCGCATTCGCATCCTGGACCCGATCCGGTCCATTTCGATCTGTTCGCGGCGCTGTTCTTCCGCACGTTCGGCGGCAGCTTCGCGGTCCTGCAGGATTTCGACCTTCTTGAGATCCTCGAAAGCGATCTCGAGTTCGGCCTTGGCGCCGTCCAGCTGGCCCTTCAGTTCATCCGCAGAATGGATGATCTTCTCGCGGCGGGTGCGGGCGGCACGGGCATAGGTCGGATAGGCGAAATGCGCGGGGTCGGAGATGCCGGCCCGGCGTTCTTCATTGGCGACCTCACGGTCGAGATCATTGGCCATGCGCTCG
>CAXTUM010000496.1:0-2950 GCA_964247205.1 uncultured Beijerinckiaceae bacterium | reverse complement strand
CGAGGTGCTGACGGGAAAAAACCACGCGCGCCAGCCCGCCCGCATCAAGATCGCGGGCCAGGCCGTGACGCTCACCCGCGTGGCGACCGGCGGCAAGACCACGGGCTACGGGCTTTTCCCTTACCAGCTTTACAAGATGGCGGGAGCCGATGATTTCGTCGTGCTGGATCTGAAGCTGGCAGATGAACAGGGCGAGGCCGTCGATATCGAGAGCGGCACCATGAGCGTCATCATGAAAGGAAGCCAGGTCTTCCGCGCCTCGGTCAGGGGCGGCGCGGGCTGCAACACACCGGCAGCTGCCGAGCCGCCCGCAAAACGCACCGAAGCGCCAGCGCCTGCACCGGCGGCCAACAACGACATGGCCGGGATGTTCGAGCGTTATGCCGTGCGCAAGGAGCAGGTTCCCCGCGCCATGCTGCAAGCCGCCGCAAAGCAGTTCGGCTGCGAGCCCAAGACCATGGCGGGCACCGTCACCGGTTTCCAGATGTCCGAGGAATCCGCGATCTGGCAACTTCCCTGCGGCGACTATGGCGCCACGAAATCCGCCGTCTTCGCGCTGGTCTACCTCACTGATCCGGCCAAACAGTACAGCTTCATTCCCTTCAAATTTCCCAAGGGCCACAACCGCAATCTCGGCGACCACGCCATGATGGAACCGAAATGGGACATCAAGGCGCGTACAGTCACCAGCTCCTACACCGAAGGCAACGGCAAGGATTGCGGCTCCGTCGAACGCCATCGCGTCACGGCGGAAGGCGGCTTCCAGCTGGTGGAACTGAAGTCGCGCGAACAGTGCGACGGCAAGACGATCGGCGCGGAGAATTTCCCGGTGGTGTTCAAGGCGAAGTGAAGCTCACCGCATCCCGGCCAACACCGCGCCGATCCGCCCGCCCATGCTCATCTGCGGTTGTGACGGCTTGAATCCGTCGCGCACTTCCCACTGGGTGACTGTCGTCTTTGCCGTCGCGAAGGCGCTGCGCAGGTCACGCCCGCGCTGCGCCATGCCATAGTTGAAGAAGGCATCGCCGAAGTAGGTGTAGCTGCGCGCGTTGGTGCAGCCGAAGGACGGGTTTGTGCCATTGGCCGCCGTGATCACCGCTGTGTTGGGGCCGGACAGCGGCCCTATGAACTGGCCGGCATAGCAGGCCGAGATCACGATAACCCGGTTCTTGATGCCCGCACCGTCCAGGGCCGCCCGCAACTGGCCGGCCCGCATGGCGCCATTGGCGTTGAGCAGCACGCCCCCGCCGCGCGGAAATCCGTGAGACGAGACCAGCAGGAAGAGCACATCCTTTTCGCGGTCCATCTTCTCTGCAGTTTCGAGGATCGCGGCGTTGATCGCACCCACGCTCACCGGGCTGAAAAACGAGGCCGAAACAGTGCGGCTGGAGGCCAGCTGCCAGGTGCGCCCCACGGAGGCTCCCGCGCCGGACACCTCGCTGAGGAACACTGTTTCCTGATTGGTCGCAGCGATGCCGAGATAATGCATCTGCTGCGCCATGGCGGCGGCCGAAACGAGGTTCGCAGCAACCATCGCACTCGCGGCCAGTAAGCGGATTTTCAAAGTCATTCGACACTCCTGAAAAAATTTCATGTGCGGTCCGACAGCTTGCTCAGGTGACCATTGAGGCCGAAGGTAGCCCGAAATGGTGTCTTGTCCACCGTGCTTGTCTGCTTCTGGGGAATTTTCCATGCCGTCCTTCCGCCTCGCCACCTTCAATGTCGAGAATCTGTTCTCGCGCCCGTCCGGGATCAACGGCGGACGCGCCAGTGACCGGCGCTTCGGCATGTTTGTCTTCGACGACGATATCGAGGCCCGCAGCATCCGCCGCGCCGTCGAGGCCGCGCTGTCCGATGACGAGCGCCAGCTGACGGCGCAGGCGCTGATCGACACCAACGCCGATTTCATCTGCCTGCAAGAGGTGGAGAACGAGGCCTCGCTGCGCTTGTTCCGCGACGAGTACATCCACAAGACGCTGAACGCCCGGGTGGCGCACGAGATCAAGGCGAAGCTGCCTGCGCTCTCTGCCCAGGCTGCGCCGCTGGGCGAGGCTGGTCCGAAGTGGCTGCGCAGCCAGCTGGAAATCGTCCGCGCCGAAGCAGAATCCCGCCATTTCTACAGGCACTGCCGCGTGGTCGAAGGCAATGACGGGCGCGGCATCAATGTCGGGTTTCTGTCGAAACTCCCCGTCACCACCATCTCCTCGCACGCCCATGTCACCTTCGCCGATGTGCCGGGCAGCTGGAACGACAGGGTCGAGAAGCTGCTGCAGCAGGAATGGGAGGATCGCGGCCGCGCGCGGGGCATACCGAGGCCATCGCCCAACGACCGCATCTTCCGCCGCGACTGCCTGGAGGTGGTGGCGGACGTAGCCGGGCAACCTTTCACGGTCTTCATCTGCCATCTCAAGGCGAACCCGCCCTACCGCGATTTCACATATCCGCTGCGCCGCGCCGAGGTGATGGCGGTGAAGCACATCATCCGGTCTCGCTTCCCGGACCCTGCGCAGGTGAACTGGGCGGTCTGCGGCGACATGAACGATTATGCCGAGGTGGATGGCTCAAGCGTGATGCCCGATCTCGTCTCGGGCCAGCCCGCGAAAAGCGCGCTCTCGGACCTTCTCGACGGCGCGCCGCCCTTCGGCATCGATGTCTGCCAGTGGATCAGCGATCCGACCGACCGCTGGACCAGCTATTTCGCGCGCGACGATGTCTACAGCCAGCTCGACCACATCATCGTCTCTCCCGCCGTGGCGGCGGCCAATGCGGGGGTGAGGCCTGTGATCATCCGCGAAGGCCAGCCGTTCCGCGCCACGCGCCACACAGGGCCGCGCTACCCGCGTGTCGGCTGGGACCGGCCCAAGGCGTCGGATCATTGCCCTGTGGTGATTGAGTTACGTCTTCCTTGAGACTAAGTTTCTGTTCAGTCCCATTTCTTGTCGCTTGCTTC
>CAXTUM010000495.1:0-2955 GCA_964247205.1 uncultured Beijerinckiaceae bacterium | reverse complement strand
GTCACTCGTTCTGCGTTACTTGCCCTGCGTCACGGCGTAGAGCGCTATAGCCGCGGCATTCGAGACGTTCAGCGACTGGATAACGCCCGGCATCGGCAGCCGCACGATCACATCACAGCTCGCCTGCGTGACCGGGCGCAGCCCTTTGCCTTCGGCGCCGAGCACCAGACACAAAGGACGGCGGATTTCGATCTCGCCAATGGCCCTCTCACCATCGGAATCGAGCCCGACGCGCAGGTATCCACGCTCACCCAGCGCATCCAGCGCTTTCGAAAGGTTCTTGACCTCGACAAAAGGCACATGCTCCAGCGCGCCGGAGGCCGCCTTGGCGAGCACACCTGTGACTTCCGGGCTGTGCCGCGCCGTGATGATCATGGCTGAAACACCGAATGCCGCTGCCGAGCGCAGGACCGCGCCGACATTGTGCGGATCGGTCACCTGATCCAGCGCCACCACGAGCCCATCGCGGGGCAGGGCGCCCAGATCGAGAGGTTCCAGCGGCTCTGCAATCAGCAGCACGCCCTGATGCACGGCATCCTTCGGCAATTGCCGGCCGATATCATCCGGTTTCACGATATCCGCCTTCAGCGGCAGCGGCACGCTTTCCTGCAGCCGCAGGATACCGTTTTCGGTGCCGACAAGCTTGATAAAACGCCGTTCCGGGTTCTTCAGCGCCTCCACCACGGTGTGGATGCCGTAAAGGACATGATTTCCATCTTCGCGTGTGCCGGGCGCGGCTTTCGGCGGCTTGTTGTGGAAGCGGCGGTGCGCTGGCTTGCCCGGACGGTCGGCTGTCGGTCTGAAAGGTGTGCTCATTCCCTTTCGGTGAGCGGAGGACCAGGGAATGTCAATCGGCAAAACGCTCGCTCATGGGCGCTATGCGGTTGACATACCTCCGCAGCTTACCCCATAAGCCAGCCGTCAACTGAGTTGGCCGTTGGGAGAATGTCCCGAGCGGCAAAGGGGGCGGACTGTAAATCCGCTGGCTACGCCTTCGCAGGTTCGAGTCCTGCTTCTCCCACCAACGTCCTTCTCAGAGCCTCAGAGTAGCTAAAGCGCCGGATTCCTTACAAGACCCGGTCCAGCCACTGCCAGAGCGCCACAGACCACACAAAGCCCGCTAGCAGCAGGCTCATCAGCACAGCAGCGGAGCCCAGATCCTTCACGTAGCCGATGCTGTCGTGCCGGTCGGAATGCAGGTGATCACACAGTTTCTCGATAGCCGTATTCAGAAGTTCCACCGACAGCACCACGAGCAGCGCTCCGATCAGCATGGCATAGCGCCAGCCGTCGCCCGTGATGATCCACGCCAGCGGGAGCGCGATTACCAGCAGCAGCAGTTCCTGCCGCACTGCATGTTCCGTGGTGAAAGCGCGCGACAGCGCACGCTTCGAGTTGAAGAAGGCCGCAATGATGCGCTGCATGGATGTCAGTCGATCGTAATGTTGGCACCCCGGATAACGGGCTCCCAGATCGTCAGTTCTTTCGCAATGAACACGCCGAGTTCCTGCGGAGTGGAGCCGACAGTAAGGGCCGAGATATCGTTCAGCTTGGCCTTCACGGCAGGATCCTTGATAGCCTTGTTTGCTTCTTCGTTAAGTTTGGCGATCACAGCAGCCGGTGTTCCAGCCGGGGCGAGAAGCCCGTTCCAGGAATAGACATCAAAGTCCTTGATGCCGGATTCGATGAGCGTGGGTATCGTCTCGAAACCCGGCACGCGCTCTCTCACCGTAACGGCCAGCGCTTTCAGCGTGCCCGCGCGGATGTGAGGGACCGACGGTGGCAGGTTATCGAACATGATCTTCACCTGTCCGCCGATGAGATCGTTCATGGCGGGGCCGCCGCCGCGATACGGCACATGCTGGATATCCGTGCCGGTCAGCCGCTTGAAAAGTTCTCCCGCCACATGCAACGGGGTGCCGTTGCCGGACGACGCGTGGGTGTGTTTGCCCGGCTCCCGCTTCAGCAGCGCGATGAATTCCTGTACGTTGTTCACACCCAGCGACGGATGCACGACGAGCACGCTGGGGATCGTCGCCAGCAGCGAGATAGGCGCGAAATCCTTGACCGGATCGAAGAGTTTAGTCTTGGCCATCAGCGGATTGAGCGTGTGGGTCGATATCGTGGCCATCAGGATGGTGTAGCCATCGGGTGCGGCCTTCGCGACCGCTGCCGCGCCGACCCCACCTCCAGCACCGGCGCGGTTTTCGATGATGACCTGCGAGCCCATATTCTCGCTCATCTTCGCCGCGATAATGCGCGCTACCACATCGGTGGAGCCGCCGGCGGCGAAAGGAACAACAAGGGTGATCGGTTTGGCCGGGAATGTCTGTGCAAAAGCCGGTGCGGCTGCGATGGAGGCGGCACCTGCCATAATTGTGCGACGGGTGAGATTCATGACGGCGTTCTCCCTGAAATGTCTGGTTTCACCATGATGTGGAGCATGATCGGCGCTGCGTCAAACCGCGAGGTAGCGCTCACGGATTGTTGCATCGGACATCAGCGTCTCCATCGCCCCGTCGAAACGGATGAGCCCTTTTTCCATGACCAGCGCGCGGGTGGCGACAAGGCGCGCGAAATGCAGGTTCTGCTCCGAAATGAGCACGGTCAGTCCCTCGCTTTTCAGCCTCAGGATGGCCTTGGCCATCTCCTCGATGATTACCGGCGCAAGACCTTCGGAGGGCTCATCCAGCAGCACCAGCTTGGGATTGCCCATCAATGTGCGGGCGATGGTCAGCATCTGCTGCTCGCCGCCTGACATCTGGCCGCCGGGACGGTCCTTCATCCGGCCCAGATTGGGAAACAGCCCGAACAGCGCATCCGGTGTCCAGCGCGGCGCATCCGGTCGGGCAGGGCGCTCGCCGACGGTCAGGTTCTCCATCACCGTAAGATCGGAGAACACGCGCCGCTCCTCCGGCACGTAGCCGAGACCGAGCCGCGCGATCTCGAACGGTT
>CAXTUM010000494.1:0-2965 GCA_964247205.1 uncultured Beijerinckiaceae bacterium | reverse complement strand
CATGGTGGTGGTGGAAGCTGGGCATGGGCGAGCCCGGGAGGCGCATGCTGCTGCGCGGCCTCAGCGTGCTGTGCGCGCCGGGGTGCAGGACGATCTGGCTGGCGCTGCACCAGATGGACAGTGCGGGGGAGAAGAAACGCGGGCGGTTTCTGGATAAGGTGGAGAGGGTGTTCCGGGGGATGCGGTGAACGCTTCACGCAACTCAACCAGTGCTGCTGTCACCGCGTCAATCGTTCCTTGCAAAGCGCGGACATCCAGCAGCACAGTCTGTTCATGTTTCAGAACCGACATCGGAGAGGATCTCATCCCCGCCAGTCTTGATCAGATGGGCAGGAATGCCCGGTGGCTGCTTCATTTCCGCAGGCAGCGGCGAGACGTATTTGTAATCCCCGCGGCGGCGCACCAGATCGGCCCTGGCGGCTTTGCGCAACTCGGCATTGGTCATCAGGTCGTGGCCAATGCCTGCCATAATCTTTGCCGTCGCGATGGAGGCCTTGTCGCCAATCGACATCCCGCCACAGGCCGTAACGCCCCATGTGTGCAGGGCGACGCCGATAGGAAGGGTTGGCCAGCCGAACACCGACAAGGGCGTGTTGAAGCTGACATCGCCGCAATCCGAGCCGCCGCCCGTGGTCTTTTCGCCGATGATCGGGGCAACAGCCGTGGCCAACCCCTTCTCAGGCAGCTTCATCTCTTTCTGTATGGTCTTGGCGAAAGTTTGTTCGTCGGCTGACCACTCGATCGGCGTTGCCTTCATGTGCCTGTGCGTCAGCGCGATCAGCGTGTCATTCGGAAGGATCGGGTGAACGCCGGCGAAAATCTGGAACTCGGCCCTGGTCTGGGTCATCAGGGCCGCGCCCTCGGCGATGCCCCTGGCCCATTCCGTCAACATCACGGCATTCGGGCGGTTCTTGTCACGGATCGTCAGGACGATCTGCGCAAATTCCGGCACGATATTGGGAACGATGCCCGCTTCCTCATAAACATAATGAAGCCGCACTGTCGGCTCCACATGCTCGCGCATGAACTGGATGCCGATGCCGAACAATTCCGCCGCCTTCAGTGCGCTGCGCCCCTTCCATGGCTCGACACCGGCATGCGCTGTCTTTCCATGAAACTTGATGCGGACATAGCTGTTGGAGGCTGTGGAAATGGCACCCGTGACAGCAACCGGAGCGGGATGCCAGGACAAGGCGGCGTCGAGATCATCGAAAAGACCATCGCGGGCCATGTAGGTTTTCACGCAGCCGCCTTCTTCGGCGGCGCAACCGAAGACAAGGATCGTGCCGGGTGTCTTGTCCTGCTCCATCATTTTCTTCAGCGCGATGGCCGCGCCGGTGCAGCCTGCACCCAGCAGGTTATGGCCGCAGCCGTGACCGACTTCTACACCGGTCGGCCCAGGCGTCTTGCGCGCCTCAGCAGCGTTGCCGAGGCCGGGGAGCGCGTCATATTCGGGCAGAAAACTGATCCTGGCGCCGCCCGATCCCTGGCTCCATTCAGCCAGAAAGGCGGTGGGGATATTCGACGTGCCGGTGGCCACCTTGAACCCGGCGGCCTTCAACTCGCGCACATGGATCGCAGCTGATTTTTCTTCGGAAAGTGTGCGCTCGGCGTTCGTCCAGACTTCGCGGGAAATACGCAAGATGACATCGCGCGTGCTCTCTACAGCTTTCGCAGCAACAGCAGCAGAAGGAGGAGCGACTGCAACTGCCGCAGCGGGCGCAGGTGCCGCCTGCGCCAGGACTGGACCGGCTGAACCGATACTGTTCATTGCGCCACCGATTGCGCCAGTCGCGAGAAGTGTTCTGCGATCAATACCCAAGTTGTTATTTGCAGCCATGGATTACCCCCAATCTACATGTATCAACAAGTTTTGATTATCATCTCAGGTTGATCTTGTCGCTCACTAAAAAACACAACCTTGGGTTGATTACAACTACGTGTAATTACGGAATTCCTGAATAGATTTACGAAATTGCAGCGGCCGTGCACCGGCCCGGCCATTGACAACCTGAGCGCCAGAACTTTCCGCGAACAGGTTGCAATCTGCAATTTTTCCGCTGCGCCAAGCGCAAAATGCCATAGCCGCCCTTTCCGCCTCCACCACATCACGCTAAACCTCCCTCCACAACCAAAACACAAGCCGCCCCAACGTAGCGGCCCGGAGGAAACATCCATGCTCACCCGCCGTTCGGCCCTTCTGGGAGCCGCCGCCGTTCCCTTTGTCTCGCACGCCTTCGCACAATCTTTCCCGTCAAAACCCATCCGCATGGTCGTGGCCTATCCCGCAGGCGGACCGACCGACGGCATTGCGCGCATCGTGGCGCAGGATATGGCGGCGGCGCTTGGCCAGAATATCGTGGTGGAGAATGTCGGCGGTGCGTCCGGCTCCATCGGCACGCGGCAGGTGGCGAAGGGGGATGCGGACGGGCATGTCATCACCTTTGGCAACAACCAGACGCATGGCAACAACATGTTCCTCCTGAAGGAGCCGGGTTACGATGCCGTGAAGGATTTCGCCCCGCTCGCCAGCCCCGGCGCGTTCGAGCATGTGTTCGTGGTGAAGAACGAATTGCCGGTGAAATCCATTCAGGACCTGATCGCGCTGGCGAAATCAAAGCCGGGTGAACTGAATTATGGCTCCACGGGGCTGGGTTCGGGCTCGCATCTGTCGACTGAGTTGTTCATGGTGCGCACCGGCATTAGAATGCAGCATGTGCCGTTTCGCGGCGCTGCGCCGCTGATCCAGGAGATTGTCGGCAACCGCATCGATGTGGCCAATTCCACCATGGGATCCGTGTTCCAGCAGATCGAGGCCGGGGCGATGCGGGCCATCGCGATTGCCTCGCCAAAGCGCAATCCGCAATTGCCTGACGTGGCGACCTTGCAGGAGCAGGGCGTCACAGGGGCTGACGCCGAAAGCTGGACTGGTTTCTTCGCGCCCGCTGCGACGCCTGCGCCGATT
>CAXTUM010000493.1:0-2986 GCA_964247205.1 uncultured Beijerinckiaceae bacterium | reverse complement strand
TATCCTGTGAACGTCTCTCCTCCATCCTCCACTTCCTCCTCGGTTGCAATCATCGAGTCTCGACGATTATCTGGCGAAGCTCGAAGCCGCCAAGGTGATCGCCGATCCTGCGCGACGCAAGGACATTATCCTGCACGAGGCGCGGCAGCTGTGCTTTGCCCAAGGGCTGGAGCTGGTGGAAGACGAGGCGCTGGCGGACGAGGTGGCAGGGCTCGTGGAATGGCCCGTGCCGCTGATGGGCAGCTTCGAGGAAGAGTTTCTGGCCGTGCCGCAAGAGGCCGTGCGCCTCACCATCCGGGCGAACCAGAAGTGTTTCGTGGTGCGCGATCCGAAGACAGGCAAGCTCGCCAACCGCTTCATCGCTACCGCCAACGTGGAAGCCGATGACAGCGGGGCGGTGATCATCGCGGGCAATGGCCGCGTCATCCGGGCGCGCTTGTCCGATGCGCGCTTCTTCTGGGAGACCGACCAGAAGGTCTCGCTGGAGACCCGCGCGGAGAAGCTGAAGACAACGCGCTTCCACGAGAAGCTCGGCACGCAATATGAGCGTGTGGAGCGCATCGCGGCGCTGGCCGAGGAACTGGCCGAGCACGTGAAAGCTGATCCCAAGCTGGCGCGAAAAGCCGCCATGCTGGCCAAGGCCGATCTCGCGACCGAGATGGTGGGCGAGTTCCCGGAATTGCAGGGGCTGATGGGGCGGTATTACGCCGGGCTGGAAGGCCACGAGCCCGAGGTCTGCGCGGCCATCGAGGAACATTACAAGCCGCAGGGACCATCGGAACGCGTGCCGACAAACCCGGTGAGCATCGCAGTGGCGCTGGCGGACAAGCTGGATACGCTGGTGGGCTTCTGGGCGATTGACGAGAAGCCGACGGGGAGCAAGGACCCGTATGCGTTGAGGAGGGCTGCGCTGGGGGTGATCAGGCTGGTGGTGGAGAGCCGCTCTCGAATCCCTCTCGAAGAAACATTTTCAAAACCCGTTCTGCGCACAGCCAACACCATCAGACATCACACGAGAAAAGCCTTTGAGCTAGACTCTGTTGAAAATGCAGCAAAATTTTCTAAATTTGAATTAGAAAATCGATACTTTGAGAAAGCGGAGCAGCTATTTTTAGGATTAGAAGGAATTAAAGAACCTGATATGCTTCAGGTTGATTTTGAACTTATGCATGAATGGGTAAAGGGATACGCGGCAGATTTGGCTGACCTCCTTTCCTTCTTCCACGAACGCCTGAAGGTCATGCTCCGGGAGCAAGGCGCGCGGCATGATCTGGTGGATGCGGTGCTGGGGGCGGGCGCTTCATCCCTTCCCCTTGCGGGGAGGGTGGCCCGCAGCGAAGCGCAGGGTCGGGAGGGGGTCGCGCAGTCCTCTTCGGATAGCGCGGTGCAACCCCCTCCCGGCTCGCTCCGCTCGCCACCCTCCCCGCAAGGGGGAGGGATGGGCGCCAGCGACGACCTCCTCTCCATCGTCAACCGCGTTCACGCACTCTCCGCCTTCCTCGCGACCGAGGACGGCAAGACCCTCCTTGCGGGCTACAAGCGCGCCGCCAACATCCTGCGGGCTGAGGAGAAGAAGGAGGGCGACGGGGCTTTCGAGGGTGAGGTCGATTCAGAATTCCTCGTCGCCTTTCAGGAGCATGATCTGCAGAAGGCCCTCGCAACGGAGGAAGCGACTGTCAGCGAAGCCATGCGCCATGAGGATTACGCCTCAGCCATGGCCGCGATGGCCCGCCTGCGCGTACCGGTCGATGAGTTCTTCGAGGCCGTGCTGGTCAATGCGCCTGAAGCCGAGGTGCGCCTCAATCGCCTGCGCCTGCTGGCCCAGTTGCGTCGTGTGACGGCAACGGTCGCCGATTTCGGCAAGGTGGCGGGATAAAAGGGGTTTTCCTGCCGTGCACTCGCCTTCTCGCTTCAAATCCGCCTGAAAGTGATGCACAGCAGTGTGAATGACTGATCCTGCCGCCTCCCCCCGTCCGCGCCGCGTTCTCGCTATTGATACCGCGCTTGGCGCCTGCTCCGTCTGTGTGATGGAAGCTGGCCGCGTGCTGCCCGTCGCGTTTGACAGCGAGGAAATGGCGACCGGCCATGCCGAGGCGCTGATGCCGATGATCGAGCGCGTGATGAAGCTGGTCGATGGGGGTTTCACCTCGCTGGAGCGCGTCGCCGTCAGCATCGGTCCGGGAAGCTTCACCGGTCTGCGCATCGGTATTGCCGCCGCGCGCGCCATCGGGCTCGCCGCCGAAATCCCCGTCGTCGGCGTGTCCACGCTGTCGGCCTATGCCGCGCCGCTCATCAACCCTGAGGAATCGGGCGTGATCGCCGTGGGCATCGATGCGCGCCACGGCGCCGTGTTCTTCCAGGCCTTCACGGCGGCGGGCCGCACCATCGTGCTGCCGAGGGTGATCAGCCTGAAGGAGGCCGGTCGCGCCATCGGTTCCGGCCCGGTCAAGCTCGCGGGCTCGGGTGCTGCTGCGCTCGCCGTCGAGGCCATGTCGCTGGGGCTGAAGGCCAGCATTGCCGACATGCGGGCCGCACCCGACGTGACATGGGTGGCGCGTCTTGGTCTGGCCGCTGATCCCGCCACCGCCGTTCCCAAACCGCTCTATCTGCGCCCGCCGACCGCCACGCCGCAGGAGAGCAAGGCTGTCCCCCGGCAGGGAGTGCAGCACAGATGATCTTCGGATTCGGCCGCGCCAAGGCTCCGCTCATCATCCGCCATGCCGAGATGATGGACGCCCGCGATGTGGCGGAGATCCACGCAGCATCGTTTGACCGGCCCTGGGGCCTGATGGAATTCGAGCGGCTGCTGGCGGAGGAAAACATCCTGACCCATGCCGCCGCACACGATGGCGGAACAGATGGCTTCGTGCTCTCGCGCGTCGCTGCGGATGAGGCCGAAATCCTGTCCATCGCCGTGCATCCCCGTCGTCGCGGCGAAGGCATTGCCGGGCGCTTGCTGGTGGTTCACCGCGAGGCGCTCGTGCTC
>CAXTUM010000492.1:0-2986 GCA_964247205.1 uncultured Beijerinckiaceae bacterium | reverse complement strand
CACACCTGAGGCCAGCCCATGACCGATACACCTGTTGCAACCGCTGCGGGCTTCGTCGCCCTCATCGGCGCACCCAATGCCGGAAAATCGACGCTGCTGAACTCTCTGGTCGGTGCCAAGGTCTCGATCGTCAGCCGCAAGGTGCAGACGACACGGTCGCAGGTGCGTGGCATTGCCATGATTGACCAGACGCAGATCGTCTTCGTCGACACGCCCGGCATTTTCAAGCCGAAGCGCCGGCTGGACCGCGCCATGGTTGACAGCGCCTGGGGCGGAGCAACGGATGCCGATCTCGTGGCTCTGCTTGTCGATGTGCGCAAGGCGGACGATGACGAAACCATCGCCATACTGGAGCGCCTGAAAAACACACGCCAGCGCAAGGCGCTGATTCTCAACAAGGTCGATACCATCGACAAGCCGAAGCTGATGGAAATCGCCACGAAATTGAATGAGCTTTGCCCGTTCGAGGCGACATTCATGGTGGCCGCGCTCACCGGATATGGCGTCAAGGATATGGCGGCGTGGCTGGCCAAGCAGATGCAGCCCGGACCATGGCTTTATCCAGAGGACCAGATATCGGATGCGCCGCTGCGCTTCCTTGCGGCCGAAATCACACGCGAAAAACTGTTCGAGCGCCTGCACGACGAATTGCCCTATCGCTCCACGGTCGAGACAGAGACCTGGGAAACGAAGAAGGATGGCTCGGTCAAGATCAACCAGACAATCTTCGTGGAGCGCGAGGGCCAGCGCAAGATAGTGCTGGGGGAGGGCGGCTCCACGATCAAGTCAATCGGTTCCGCCGCCCGCAAGGAGATCGCGGAAGCGGCGGAAACCAAGGTGCACCTGTTTCTGTTCGTGAAGGTGCGCGAGAACTGGGGCGATGATCCCGAGCGTTACCGGGAGATGGGGCTGCAGTTCCCGAAGGGGTGACAGTGATTTCCTTCTCCCGCTCGCGGGAGAAGGTGGCGCGCAGCGCCGGATGAGGGCTTTGGATATTCCCTCGCCCGTCTCGGCTTCGCTGCGCCACCCTTTGCCGCAAGCGGGAGTGGGAAAAGCGCAATCCATCTTCCTGCGCCCGCGTCCATCCGCTATAGCCCGCGAAACATGTTTATACTGAGGGGAGTTTCTTTCGCCATGGCCATCACGCTTCCCGACGTCCACACGCAGGCGGAAACGCTCGTGCAGGCGCTGCCGCACCTGCAGAAATACGACCAGACCATCGTCGTGGTGAAATACGGCGGCCATGCCATGGGCGACAAGGCGGCGGCTGAGGATTTCGCAGAGGATATCGTGCTGCTGGAACTCGCCGGGGTGAAGCCCATCGTCGTGCACGGCGGTGGACCGCAGATCGGCCGGATGCTCGACAAGCTGGGCATCAAGAGCGAGTTTCAGGCCGGATTGCGTGTCACGGATCAGGCGACGGTCGAGATCGTAGAGATGGTGCTTGCGGGCTCGATCAACAAGCAGATCGTGGGATGGATCGGCGCGGAGGGCGGCAAGGCCGTCGGCCTCTCGGGCAAGGACGGCAACATGGTGATCGCCGAAAAAGTGCGCCGCACGATCAAGGACCCGGATTCGAACATCGAGCGCGAGATCGACCTGGGCTTTGTGGGTGAACCGAAAGTCGTCAACCGCGAGGTCCTCGATTCGGTGCTCAAGGCCGAGATCATTCCCGTGTTGGCGCCCGTCGCACTGGGAGAGGATGGCGCGACCTACAATGTCAACGCGGATACGTTTGCGGGCGCCATCGCCGGAGCCATGAAGGCCAAGCGCCTGCTGCTGCTGACCGACGTTCCCGGCGTGTTGGACAAGAACAAGCAGCTGATCCCGGAACTCTCCATTGAGGATTGCCGCCGCCTGATCGCGGATGGCACTGTTACCGGCGGTATGATCCCCAAGATCGAGACCTGTATCTATGCGCTGGAGCGGGGCGTGGAGGCGGTCGTCATCCTGGATGGCAAGGTGCCGCATGCGGTGCTGCTCGAACTGCTGACCGACCACGGCGCGGGCACGATGATCCGACCGTAGAATCCTCCGTTAATCTCCTTGTGGTCTGCTGATCCTTCCACATCTGATGCGGAGGATCACCAGATCGTGACAACACACAATACGAGACTCATGTCTGAAGCCGCAGCACGAAGCATCGGATCGGCTTTCAGCCATGTCCAAACATGGGTGTTTGATCTCGACAACACGCTGTATCCGCCTGATTCAGCACTCTGGCCGCAGATCGACGAGCGGATCACGGCTTATATCATGGAACTCTACGGGCTGGATGGTCTGGCTGCACGGGCGCTGCAGAAGTATTTCTATCACCGCCACGGCACCACGCTGAAAGCGCTGCTCGATCAGGGGCACGCCGATCCCGAGCATTTCATGGATTTCGTGCATGACATCGACCGCTCGTCCATCGTGCACAATCACGGCCTGTCCGATGCTCTTGGCCGGCTGCCCGGGCGTAAGCTGATTCTGACGAATGGATCGCAGAAGCATGCCGAGAACACAGCGAAGGCATTGGGAATTCTCCAGCATTTCGAAGGCATCTTCGATATCAAGGCTGCTGGCTATATCCCCAAACCGGATCCGGTGGCCTATCAGATTTTCTTCGACAAGCACGGTGTGGATCCCTCCCGCGCAGCCATGTTCGAGGATCTTGTCAAGAACCTGAAGTCCCCGCATGATGTGGGCATGAAAACCGTCCTGATCGTCGCCAAGTCCGGTACGGATGATCTGCGCGATGACTGGGAGAGGCGGCAGGACACACCTGCTTTCGTGGAGTATGTCACGGACGACATCGCGCGGTTCCTGATGGCGGTAGGGCCGGCGTAGGGCGATTCTGTTCAATCATCCGAAAGACGACAAACCCATGAAACAAGACTTGCAACCACCGCGATCCTTTGGCATATGAGCCTCACCCACGACGAACAACACCTTTTGCAGGTGGTTCGCACGTTTCGGATGCGGGAGTAGCTCAGGGGTAGAGCAC
>CAXTUM010000491.1:0-2988 GCA_964247205.1 uncultured Beijerinckiaceae bacterium | reverse complement strand
GCTTCCCGGTCCACCTCGACTCCCATTTCCTTCGCGTGATCGGCGTAGTTACGGCCGACGCAAAAGATGCGGTTGACAGGAAACAGCTTGCTTTCGCCCTTCACGGGCACTGTTGGAACGGGCGCAACCGCAAAGAGCAAGTTTGCGGTCATCGTGCGCGCTCCTCGTAGAAGCCCATCCGCTCCTGCAAAGGGCCATCATGGATGCGGATCAGGAAGGCCGGTTCATCGCCTTCAGCCTTGTGCTCGATCTTCGCGAAGACAGGTGCTGAGAACGTGCTCTTGCCCATCCAGTCGAGGCGTTGGCCGTTGACGATGGAATGGCCTTTGCCCGAAATGACGTGGAAAACCGCGCTTGATGAGCGCAGCACCGGTTTCACGGTCTCGCCCGCACGCAGCATCGTTGCGGTGAAACCCATGGTCGGCAGGCAGGACTGGCCGGTTTCCGGATTGATGTAGTCGAGTTCCACCGCGCCCATGTCGGAATGCGCGGCGTAATGGCGGAGGGCCTCCTCCGTACGGTCCCAGGGAAAGCGCATCATGGGATAGGCAGCAGCCGGAGCCTTGTCGCGGCGGCGAGTCGGGGCCAGGCCTGCTGCACGGTATTCAACCTCGGAAGGATCAGGCCGGTTGCGTGGTGATTGCAGCGGCGCTTCCACGGCATAGGAACCTTCGAGATAGACGAACAGGGGCAGATCGAGCGCATCCAGCCAGATCAGAGGCTTGTTGCCGCCATGCCCGTGATCATGCCAGCAACCGCCCGGCGTCAGGATCAGATCACCTTCCTTCATCGGCAGTTTGTCGCCATCGACGACGGTGTAGCCTCCTTCGCCCTCGACCACGATGCGCGCGGCGCTTGGCGTGTGCTTGTGGGCGGGAGCGGTCTCGCCCGGCAGCAGCAGTTGCAGCCCGCAATAGATCGTCGATGTCGCCTGCATTGCGCCAGGGCCCCGGCCCGGATCGACCAGAAACAGCACCCGGCGCTCGGCTTTCTCGACCGGTGTCAGTTCACCCGCGCGCAGCAGGAGAGGGCGGATGTCGCTGAATGCCCAGTGATGCGGCTTTGTGACGGGAACCGGTGCATCATGCGGCAGAACCTTGCGCATCTGCGGCCAGAGCGGTGCGACTGCGATCTTTGTCATGGCATCGCGGTAGTCCTGCGGCAGTTCCTCAAGCGTCCCGAGCTGGGTCGACATTGCGCATCTCCCTCGTTGGCGTTTCCGGTGCGTGGGAGATTGGTCTCCCGTTCTTGACACATAGGAGCACATAGTAAGTATGCTAGTCAATAGCATGCGCATCATCAGTATGCTTGCCAGCAGGCATCGCTTGCGATACGCGCCATGTGGTGGTCCGGGGAGATGATTTTGTGTCTGCAAGCCGCAATGCAAGCGCAGTCAGTATGAGCGGTGTTTCGTTGCCACCGTTCACAGAAAGGCCTGCGCTCGAAATCTACAGCATGCCGGGGCATCTCATCCGCCGCTTGCAGCAGGCCTCGGTCGCGATCTTCGACAATGAAATCCGTCAGGCCGGATTTGACCTCACACCCGTGCAATTTGCGGCGCTGACCTTGATTGCCGCCAATCCCGGCCTGGATCAGGCGACGCTGGCGCAGGGCATCGCCTATGACCGCGTCACCATCGGCGGCGTTGTCGACCGGCTGGAGCAGAAGAATCTGGTGCGGCGCGAGATTGCAGAGAAGGACCGCAGGGCCAGGAACCTGTATCTCCAGCCGATGGGCGAACAGGTTCTCGCTGACGCGCGTCCTGTCGTGCGCAATGTTCAGGACGCGATCCTGCGTGGCCTCAGCGAAGCGGAGAACGAGCAATTATGCCTGCTTCTGCGCAAGGCCCTGGATGCTGTGGGCGACGTGAGCCGTACATCAGTGAGAACACCAAAGACCGAAGCTGGAGAATGACATGAGACCTGCGGGCAGGGGGCCTCTCGACTCACTCTATTTTGATTATCCCATCTTTGACGCCCGCCGTGCGCCCGAACTCGACGGGGCGCGCCCGCAGCATCCGGTCGTGATTGTTGGTGCCGGACCCATCGGCATGACGGCGGCGCTGACGCTGGCGCGCTACGGCGTGCGCAGCGTTGTGGTGGACCAGAAGGACACCTTCAATGATGGCAGCCGCGCGACCTGCATCGCGCGTCCCAGCATGCAGATCCTCGACAGCATCGGCGCGGTTCAGCCCTTCGTCGACAAGGCTTTGGGCTGGCAGTTCGGCCGCAGCTATTACGGCGAGGAGCAGATATTCCGCCTGGAAATGCCGCATCCCGCAGGCGAAAAATACCTGCCGATGTACAATTTGCAGCAGCAATACACCGAGAAATTCCTGCATGACGCGGTGGCGCGTAACCCGCTGATCGACATGCGCTGGCAGACCGATGTGAAAGGTGTTTCACCCAGCAAAGATGGCGTCACGATCGAGGTGTCTTCACCGCACGGCGTTTATCCGATCCATGCGCAATATGTGCTCGCCGCCGATGGTGCGCGCTCGCCCGTGCGCACCTTGATGGGTCTGCGCCTTAAGGGGGAGAATTACGAGGGCCGTTATGTCATCGCCGATGTGCAGATGGACCACGATTTTCCCACTGAGAGGCGTGCGTTCTTCGAACCCAAAAGCAATCCCGGCGGCACGATCCTGATCCACAAGCAGCCCGACAACATCTGGCGCATCGACTATCAGTTGCGCGATGGCGAGGACGAGCAGGAGGCGCTGCGCGAGGACACCATCCGCGCCCGCGTCGGCGCGATCCTTCAGGGCATCGGTCATGACAAGCCCTGGGACCTCGAATGGTGGAGCATCTATTCCGCCAACACGCTGCTGCTGGATGATTACAGGCATGAACGCGTTTTTTTTATTGGCGACAGCGCGCATATCGTGCCGATCTTCGGCGTGCGCGGGCTGAACAACGGTTTTGCCGACGCCTGCAATATCGGCTGGAAGCTCGGCCTTGTGCTGAACGGTGAGGCCAAGGAGGCCTT
>CAXTUM010000490.1:0-2999 GCA_964247205.1 uncultured Beijerinckiaceae bacterium | reverse complement strand
CGGCGCCCAGCACCCTTTGAACTGCAGGCATCAGCTTCAACAGGTCGAAAAGCAGAACAGAAACGACACCCGCAACGACTGCGATAGCCATGTCAGTCCCGCCAGGGACATCAAACTTGAGCATTCCCCGCAAAACGGGAAACGTGACGGCAGCCCAGATCGCGAACGCCCCGAGACAAGCGATGATCCAGAACGACAGGTGTCCTCTGGCAAAAATCCTCGTTATGGTGAGCCCCTGCGCGCCATTCACCCGGACAAGCGTCAGATTGCCTGCCGTGAGGGCGATAAAAGCAAGGGCCCGCGCGACGCCATCATTGCTGCCGCTCCTGAGCGAGAACCAATAAACCGCCAGCGTCGCCGCCAGCAGCAGAAAGCCCTGCACCAGACCCAGCATGATTTGTGCAAAACCAATGATCGGATCAGCCGCATTGCGCGGCGGGCGGCTCATGATGTCGGGCTCATCTTCCTCATTCTCGAAGGCCAGCGAGCAGATCGGATCGATGATCATCTCGGTGAGAATGACATGCACGGGCAGCATCACCGGTGGAAAGCCAAGGAGCACCGGCAGCAAAGCGAGGCCCGCAATCGGCATATGGACCGCAGTGATGTAGATCATCACCTTGCGCAGATTGTCGAAGATGCGGCGTCCAAGCCTGATGCTGGTAACGATCAGGCTGAAATCCTCCTTCATCAGCACGAGATCAGAAACTTCCCGCGCCACATCCGTGCCGCGAGGACCGATGGCGATGCCGATATGGGCAGCCTTCAGCGCGGGCGCGTCATTGACGCCGTCGCCTGTCATGGCGACGATCTCGCCGTTGGCCGAGAAAGCCGCCACGATCCGCAGTTTCTGACTGGGTTGAACACGCGCGAAAACGCGCGTCTTGCGCACAGCTTCACGTAACGCAGAGTCATCCATGCGGGAGATTTCGGGGCCGGTCAGAACCGCGCCATCACTGTCAATTCCCGCCTCCCTGGCAATGGCGGTGGCGGTGGCCGGATAATCCCCGGTTATCATGGCGACCGCAACACCGGCTGCTCTTGCTTCCCTCACCGCAGAAGGGACGCTCTCGCGGAGCGGGTCCTCAAAGGCGATCAAACCCCGATAGCGGAAGGCGAAACCGCGCGGGTTTTCCGGCAGGCCGACGCCCGCATGTTCGGCAGAGGCGACGGCGAGAACGCGCCATCCCTTGCCCGCAAGACTGGCAATCTCTTTTTCCACACCAACGCGGTCGCCGTCCGCCATCACACACAACGAGAGAATCGTCTCGGGCGCTCCCTTTGCGGCGATGACGTGCTGGCCTTCTGCGACACGCCAGACAGAGGTCATGGCGAGAAATTCCGGTGTCAGGCCGAACTCACGGATAAGTTCTCCCTTGCCTTGCACCTTGTCATTGATGAGGGCCGCACAGGCGTGAACCGCGCGGTCCAGCGGATCGACAGACCGGGCGCGGCTCGCCAGCATTGCGATGTTCAATGTTGAGCGCGGACCATCAGGCGGCGCACTGGGACTGGTCAGATCAAACTGCTGATCCTGAGCGGTTACCCACCGCAGGCGCATCTCGTTCTTCGTCAGCGTACCGGTCTTGTCCACGCACAGCACCGTGGCGGCGCCGAGCGCCTCGATAGCGGAAGAGCGCCGGGCCAGAACGCCGACGCGGGACAATCGCAATGCGCCAAGCGCCAGGAAGATGGCGAGCACCACGGGAAATTCCTCCGGCAGCATCGCCATGGCCAGCGCAATGCCGGAGAGCGCGCCCTGCAGCCAGTCACCTCGAGTCAGGCCATAGAACAGCACAAGGATCGAGCTGACGATGAGCGCTAAGACGCCAAAAATCTGCACAAGCTTCGTCACTGACTTCTGGATAATCGTGTCGTCACTCTTGATGCCGGCGAGTGACCTTCCGATGTCACCAGTCTGCGTGGCGCTTCCGGTGAACTGAACTTCGGCTATGCCATGCCCTGCGATGGCCAGAGTGCCTGAATAGAGATGCGGCTGGTCATCACCGCCGGGTGTCCTGTTTTCCAAGCCGGAAGCCATCTTCCCGGGCAGCTTGCGAACCGGAACCGCTTCACCCGTGAGAATGGACTCATCGACCTGCAGAGCCTGCCCCTCCCTGAGCAAGGCGTCTGCCGCGATCCGCTCTCCCTCACCGATCAGGAGGATGTCTCCCGGCACCAGATCCCGCGTCGCGATCCGCTGCTCGCGGCCGTCGCGCATCACCCGCGCGGTGGGTGCAGCGAGCGACTGCAAGGCCTGGATGGCCTTCTCGCTGCGATTCTGCTGGATGATGACGAGAACGATGGTCAGCGCCGCAAAGGACGCCACCAGCAGGCTTTCCGCCTTCTCACCAATCGTTGCGTAGATGACGGCTGCGGCAGCCAGAAGCAGAAACATCGGCTCCTTCATCACATCAAGAATGATCTTGATAAGTCCGTGTTCCTTGTCTGAAGGAATGTCGTTTGGGCCGAAATAGTCCAGAAGCAGATTGGCCTCGCCTTCGGAAAGCCCGTGGCTGAGTTCTGCCGCAGCAACTGCTGGTGCCAGTCCGGAGCGCGTTGAACCAGTCCGAGAGCCGTTCGGTGCGTCCAGCCTGAGTTTCAACTTATCCATGAACATACGTTCCAGGTGCTGCACCTAGCCCCGGGATTCCCTTTCGAGCCTGCGCGGGAAGATCAACGAACGGGCCGGAGTGCGCACCAAGCCATTCAAACCAGGCTGGCCACCATGAACCCTCGTGATACTCGGCATTCCTGAACCAGTGGTCCGGATCGATATGCGGATCGTCCGCCGCAGTGGTTGCAATGCGGAAACGGCGATCCTCCCTGCCGGGCGGCGAGACAATGCCCTGATTGTGTCCGCCGTTGGTCAGCGCGAAGGTAATGGGTGAGCCGGTCAGCTGATGCAGCTTGTAGACCGAGCGCCAGGGCGCCACGTGATCCCATTCCGTGCCGACCGCGAATATCGGCACATGGATATCCTGGAGACTGACGGTCTC
>CAXTUM010000489.1:0-3004 GCA_964247205.1 uncultured Beijerinckiaceae bacterium | reverse complement strand
CCAGCGAGACGCTGAAGCATCCAGAACGCGCCGATGTGAACAACAGCTCCCGCGATGCCGACCAGTCCGAAGCGGAGAACGCGCATCACGAATTCACGGCGGGAAAGCCGAGATAGAACAGGCGCTTGCTCTCGCGCCGCCCCCGCGCGACAGAGTCGAGTATCACGCCCGCGAAGACGCATAGCACGGCGATGATCATCATGCCTGTCGCGAGAATGGCTGTCGGGAAACGCGGCACGAGACCAGAGCGCAGGAATTCGAGGATCACGGGCGTTCCCGCAACCAGTGACAGCAGCGCCATAGCAGCGCCAATCATGCCGAAGAAAAGAAACGGCTTCTCGTCCTTCAGCAGAAGGATGATGGTGCGCAGGATACGGAACCCGTCGCCCCAGGTCGATAGCTTGCTGACCGAACCTTCCGGGCGCTCGACATAGGGCAGGGCCATCTCGGCGACCGGCATGGCGAGCTGCAAGGCGTGAATTGTCAGTTCCGTCTCGATCTCGAAGCCGCCGGAGAGAGCCGGGAAAGATTTCACGAAACGGCGCGAAAATACGCGATATCCCGACAGGATGTCGTCGAAAGCCCTGCCAAAGAGCCGCGTGATCGTGCCCGTGATCAATCTGTTGCCCGTACGGTGCCCGGCGCGATACGCCGCCTTTGCATCAGCCACGCGCGCTCCAACCATCATGTCCAGCCGGTCATCGACCAGCCTCTGCACCAATTCGGCGGCAGCAGAGGCATCATAGGTGCCGTCGCCGTCCACCATGACATAAACATCGGCTTCGATGTCCGCGAACATGCGGCGCACGACATGACCCTTGCCCTGGCGGGTCTCCCTGCGGACAACGGCGCCAGCTGCTTGCGCCTGGTCTGCAGTGCCGTCTTTCGAGTTGTTGTCATAGACGTAGATATCCGCATCCGGCAGCGACCTGCGAAACGCTGTAACGACATCGGCAATCGTGATGGCTTCGTTGTAGCAGGGGATGAGAACGGCGATGCGCAAGGACAGGATTTCCCGGGAACGAACCAGTTACGCGAGGCTTAGACCGGATTGCATGGAAGGCTCAAGCGCCGCTTTTCATCGATAGAAACGGATCGGGGGTTGATCCTGCCTGCCGCAGCCGCCAATCTTGCGCGTGGATCTATGGCAAAAGGAACGTCGTCAGCGAAAATCACTCTGAAACCAACATCTCTGTTGGAGGGCTGGGAGCAGCCTTGATCGCCAACGATGGCCGATCATCAGAAGAAGGAACCCGAGATGCCGATATCGTTCCACATGCTTGTGCAGCGCTCAGCCCTGTTGAAATACGGTCTTCTCGGGATCGCTGCGGGCATAGGGCTCGCCATTTTCGGGTTCGCCTCCGATCAGTCGATGCCCGAGCGTGCTGCTCTCCAGAAGATCGAGGGAGAGATCACCAAGGCCACGCAGATCACCACGACCCGAAAGCGTGGCGGTCAATCCGTCCGCTATGAACTGGTGATCAAAGGTGCGTCACCCGAACCCGTGACACTGTCGATCCCGCAGAAGGAAATTTCGGAAGCGCAGGTCAAAAGCATTCTGCCCACGAAGATCGTGGCGGAATACGACAGCGAAAATGATGTCTATGTGCTCACATCCAACGGCCGCCCGGTGATTTCCTATGAAAATGCCGTGAAAAGCCGACAAGACAACAACAATTCGTTGGAGATTATCGGTGCTATTATCTCCATAGTGTCAGCCATGCTTGCGGGCATTGCATTCTGGTGGACCAGGCGGAAGCTGCGGAACGAGATTGCAGAATGGGAAGCTCATCAGGCTCAGCACCCACAGGTAGCCCAAACCGCGCAACCCACGGCCTGAATTTGACGGCCATGGTCTCAACCATGAGGAAAAGGAGTGTCTTGATGCGTTGTCTCAAAGCTGCAGCACTGTCAGCAATCATGCTGTTTCCGGTTCTGGCGCCAGCGATTGCCGGAGATGGGCCGGAATTCTGGGGTTGCGAAGAACTCTGGCAAAATCGCAACCAGATCTACAAGGATGCGGGCTATTGCTTCCGCACGGCTCGGGCCATCCGCGTGTTCGGCAATGCGGGTTGTCAGTACGATAACCTGAATTTCGTGCCGCTCTCGCCTGTCCAGCGCCGCGAGATCGCGGATATCCAGCGTTACGAGAACAGGCGGAACTGCCCGCGCTAAGTCTTCGCACTGTCGCGGGCCACGCGCTCCACGCCACGCATGACGCGCAGGAAGTTGCGGCTCGCCAGCTTCTCCAGCGCCGTGTCGCTCCATCCCCGCTCCATCAGGGCGGCGATGAGATCGGGGAATTTCGAGACATCCTCCAGCCCCTCGGGCACAGGGCCGCCATAAAAGTCCGAGCCGATCCCGATATGGTCGATCCCGGCCTTGCCCGCCATGTATTCCACATGGGTGCAGAACTCCGACAGCGTTGCGCGGGGCGGCGGTCCTGTCCGGCGTTTCTTGTCGTCGATCTTCGGGCTGATATCCTCGTCGAGAGGGGCCTTGCCGTGGCGCTGCAGTGGCTTGAACCAGTCGCGGATATCCTGATTGATGAACGTCGGCACAAACGTCGCCATGATGATGCCGCCGTTGCCTTTCAGGCGGGCAAGCACATCATCCGTGACGTTGCGGGGGTGATCGCACAGCGACCGCGCATTGGCATGGGTGATCGCGACCGGGGCCGTCGTGATGTCGAGGGTATCGTGCATTACTTTTGATGTTGTGTGCGATAAATCAATCATCAGTCCGATTTTGTTCATGTGCTGGATGACTTTTTTTCCGAAGTCAGCGAGCCCATCGTGGCGCGCCGCATCCGTTGCGCTGTCCACCCAGTCCAGCGTCTCGTTGTGGCAGAGCGTCATGTAGCGCGCGCCCAGCGCATGAAACACATCGAGCATCTCCAGCCGGTCGCCGATGCCCACGCCGCTCTCCACGGCGATGAAGGATGCGATCTTGACCAGGCGCTTGGCCCGGCGGATGTCGGATGCCTTCAGCGCTGGCAGGAACA
>CAXTUM010000488.1:0-3020 GCA_964247205.1 uncultured Beijerinckiaceae bacterium | reverse complement strand
CTTCCGGCTCCACGCGGTCAGGCCGGCGCCATCCTGATGGTCGCGGTCGGTTTCTCGGCGCTGCTGCTGTTTTCGTCCATACGGTCCTTCTTCCGGACGGGGAGGATCGAATGGCTGGTGACTCTCGGCGTCTGGCGCTTTGTCTATGGCTCTGTCCTGCTCCTGATGGGCCTGCTTGATGGATTGCCTCCAGCGTTCTTCTGGTCGGCCGCCCTTGGCGATATCGCCGTCGGCCTGTGGGCGCTCACCATCATGGCACGGCAACTTGATGTGCGTCCGTCCGAGATCACGGCCTGGAATGTGGTTGGCTTGATGGATCTGGCCCATGTGCTGGTGCTGGGAGCGATCAACCTGCGTCCGTTTTACCTCGCCAATCCCGACATCGCCCCCTTGAACCTGCTGCCGCTGGCCGGTGTGCCGGTTTTCCTCGCACTGCATGGAATGACGCTTTGGGGAATCGCAGCGCGCCGGAAAGCGGATCTGACCGGCGGGACGACGCTCCAAGGTGTGCCATGACAAGGATTGTTGTCAGGCACCTCGGAACGAGCGCGGCCCTCACTGGTTTCCTGCTCGCCGTACCCCTGGAGGCGGCAGCACAGCAGCCATCATCAGACCTGAGCCGCGAGGAGCAGGCTGCGTGCCGTCCCGATGCGATAAAGTTGTGCTTCTTCAGCATTCCCAGTGCGGATGGATTACGGGCCTGCCTGAGGCGCAACAAACCCAGCCTTTCGTCACCTTGTCGCGCCCTGATCGAATCACGCGGTCGGTGACGCGGCGGCGTCCCGTTGCCTGATGCGGCTGGCCTGCTGGCGTTTGAGCTTCTGCTGTTTCCACCAGTGCCAGATAATAATGCTTAGGCCTATTGCGCAGGGTGTGGCCCACAAGACCGGATCGAAGGCGCTCTGGGGATGCAACCGCACCGCGCCAAAGGCGAAGAACGCGGTATAGACCGAGATGCCCGCGCCCACGAGCGCCTTGAAATGCTCGATCAGGTACTGCAGCCGCCATGGCGCGGGCGTGAATATGAACCAGAGATTGGTGACGGCAGACGCGATGCCGATGGTGGCGATGCCCATCATGATTGGCTGGCCGATTACATAGCCGCGGATTGCGCAGTTCAGCGCCGCGATGATGACGGCAATCTGCAACGCGAGGGGGAAGAAACTACGGTGCTCAGCATGTGCTGCTTTCAACTCGACTGCCTTCAATCCGTGCCAGACCAGACTGACGGTCAGGACAGCGAGATAGAGCATCATCCAGCCGAAGAGCCCCCTTACCACCACAGCATCCGTCATCTTCGGGTGCGTTTCCAGCGGCCAGCCCAGCGACAGCAGGCTCATGACGATGGCGCAGAGGCCCGCCGTCATGATGCAGCGCGAGAACACCCTTCCCCAGCGCTTGTGGGAATCGCTGCCCTTGCGGCCGATGACGGGCAGCCAGAACGTGATCAGGCCCACCGCGCCCGCTGCGATGTGAATGATCAGAACAATATCGAAAACCAGGATGACCGGGTCCAAACCCACCTCCGCTGATGAAGCGAACAACCGCACCATAGACGATGATTCACGGCAGGGGATTCGGGGAAACTACGCGGGCCGACGCCAATACTGCGAATCGTCGATTCGCTTTTTTCGGCCTGACGAAGCGCGTCCCGATTGTGACGATTCGATGGCGTCTTCGATTCTGCCGCGTGATTTCAACAGTTTATCGCGGCACGCTCCGGCGCTGTCTGCATACCGCAATTGGTAAATCAAGTGTTAATGAGCCACTAGATGTAGATAGTGCGATTTACCACGCCGCAAGCCGGCAAACCCGTCTCCGGCTTGATGCAGAACTTCAGAATTGTCCGGATTCGCATTCTGATTCATCGGGTTAACAGATATTTTCGACTTGTCCCCATAGTTCACAGGCCAGCCACAATATGTAGAATCAAAAAGAATCCTGGCACACTATATCTTGACGATCAGGGTGATCGGTGCGTATCTTGTAACTACTCCGGCAGAAGCCGCGGCGACAGGGAAACCAGCGCCACAGTTTCCCATCCAAGCGTGAAAGTCAGTTTGTGCGGCGGGGGCCGCACCGCAGACATTGCGTGCCGGATTCAGTATTCACAAGCGTCAAATTGAAGGCGCGGGGCGTAGTCAAACAAGCAGATTGGAACCGGGTCGTTGAATCCGGCGGGTGAACTAGTTTGCCCATAGAAAAGGAAAATTCGATGCGTATCGAGCGCCGTTACACCACCGAAGGCCGGAGCCCATACGCCGGGATGGCCTTCCAGTTCACCAAATCCGAGATCCGCAACCCGGATGGTTCAGTCGTGTTCCGGCTGGAAAATGTCGAGGTGCCCGCGGCGTGGTCGCAGGTGGCCTCTGATGTGCTGGCGCAGAAGTATTTCCGCAAGGCGGGCGTGCCGGCGCGCCTGAAAAGGGTGGAAGAGAACGACGTTCCCTCCTTCATCTGGCGTTCCGAGGCGGATGAGGCGGCGCTGGCCGGCCTACCGGAGAAAGAGCGCATCATCGGCGAGACATCGTCGAAGCAGGTGTTTGACCGCCTCGCCGGAACCTGGACCTACTGGGGCTGGAAGGGCGGCTATTTCAACAGCGATACCGACGCGCAGGCCTTCTACGATGAACTGCGCTTCATGTTGGCGAACCAGATGGTCGCGCCGAATTCGCCGCAATGGTTCAATACCGGTCTGCACTGGGCCTATGGCATCGACGGACCGTCGCAGGGCCATTATTACGTCGACTTCAAGACGGGCAAGCTGACCAAGTCGAAGACATCCTACGAGCATCCCCAACCGCACGCCTGCTTCATCCAGGGCGTGCAGGACGACCTCGTCAACGAAGGCGGCATCATGGACCTGTGGGTCCGGGAAGCCCGCCTGTTCAAGTACGGCTCCGGCACTGGCTCGAATTTCAGCCGTTTGCGCGGCGAGGGCGAGAAGCTCTCGGGTGGCGGGCGTTCGTCCGGCCTGATGAGCTTCCTCAAGATCGGCGACCGCGCGGCGGGCGCCATCA
>CAXTUM010000487.1:0-3022 GCA_964247205.1 uncultured Beijerinckiaceae bacterium | reverse complement strand
TCCGGACAACAAGCACTTGCACAACTGACTCGACATGGCGCGCCAGCGGATCAGCTTTCAGGGTTTGCCCGCGCGCATCTGCTGGGTGGGCCTGGGTGACCGCCACCTGCTTGGCCTCGCCTTCAACGCGATGGTGGCGAGCGGTGAGCTGAAGGCACCCATCGTGATCGGGCGGGATCATCTCGATTCAGGCTCGGTTGCCTCCCCCAACCGCGAGACCGAAGCGATGCGGGACGGCTCGGATGCCGTGTCAGACTGGCCGTTGCTGAATGCATTGCTCAACACGGCCTCTGGCGCGACATGGGTGTCGCTGCACCATGGCGGCGGCGTCGGCATGGGGTTCTCGCAACATTCCGGCATGGTGATCTGCTGCGACGGCACGGAGGATGCCGCACGGCGGATCGGGCGCGTGCTGTGGAACGATCCAGCGACCGGCGTCATGCGCCATGCCGATGCCGGCTATGAGAGCGCCATCGATTGCGCCCGGGAGAACGGGCTCAATTTGCCGGGAATACTGGGGTAGAATTCAGTCGATATCCTCGACCTGCACCTTGCCGCCGCTGACCTTCTGCGCGAGTGCGGCTTCCATGAACGGATCAAGATCACCGTCGAGCACATCACCGGGTGTCATGGATGTCACGCCCGTGCGCAGGTCCTTCACCTGCTGATAGGGCTGCAGCACATAGGATCGGATCTGATGGCCCCAGCCCACATCGGTCTTGGCGGCCTGCTCGGCGGCGGCGGCTTCCTCGCGCTTGCGCAATTCTACCTCGTAGAGCTTGGCGCGCAGCATCTTCCAGGCGGTCTCGCGGTTCTGGTGCTGCGAGCGCTGGCCCTCCGACACAACCTGGATCTTGGTCGGCTTGTGGATGAGGCGGACGGCAGATTCCACCTTGTTGACGTGCTGGCCGCCTGCGCCGCCCGAGCGCATGGTCTGGGTCTCGACATCAGCGGGGTTGATGTCGATCTGGATCGAGTCATCCACGACGGGATAAACCGTCACGCTGGCAAAACTGGTGTGACGCCGCGCATTGGAATCATAGGGCGAAATGCGCACTAGACGATGCACCCCGGACTCTGTCTTCAGCCAGCCGAAAGCATTGCGGCCCTTGACCTGTATCGTCGCTCCCTTGATCCCGGCTTCCTCGCCGTCCGCAAGGTCCATCACCTCGACTTTGAAGCCGCGGCGCTCGGCCCAGCGGGTATACATGCGGTAGAGCATGTTGGCCCAGTCCTGGCTCTCGGTGCCGCCAGCGCCCGAATGCACTTCGAGGAACGTGTCGCTGGCATCGGCTTCACCAGAGAGAAGCGCCTCTATCTGCTGGGTCTGGGCTTCCTTTTCCAGCCGCCGCAAAATAGCCTCGCCTTCCATGGACGTGGGCTCGTCACCCTCGGCATCGCCAAGATCGATCAAAGTCGAGGCATCATCCATTTCGCGTTCCAGCCGCTGGATGCCGGTCAGACGTGTTTCGATATCGGTGCGCTCGCGCATCACCTTCTGGGCAGCAGCGGGGTCGTTCCAGAGATCAGCGCTTTCCGCCTGCGCGTTCAGTTCAAGCAGACGGCGGGTTGAAGCATCCCAGTCAAAGATGCCTCCTCAGCAGTCCCACGGACTGCTTGATTGAATCAACGAGAGCCTGATGCTCTGCGCGCATGGCGTTCACCACTTTGGTTGAGAGAGCCCTTGGGCTGATGCAATACAGGCGCTCTATCCCGCGCCTGCATCCGTTGTAAATGCCTGATGACAGGCCGATGTCAGTAAAGACCGCCGGTGCCCGATGTTACCGCGCCGCTGCCGCCGCCGCCTCCACCGCCGCGAGCGGTGGCATTCGGGTTCACGAATGTGTCGGGCGGACCTGTGCCGGGCTTGAAAGCCTCAAGGATTGCATCCTCGCCCGGACCAACGCGCATGCCGGAGCCACGGCTGACACGGATCAGCTTCATCTGCGACGGCACGCGGAATTTCACGTCCGGCTTGTCCTTGAGCGCGCCGATCATGAAATCACGGAACACCGGCGCCGCATATTGTCCGGCGGTAGCGGAATCACCCAGCGACTTCGGCTTGTCGAAGCCCATGAAGACACCCACGGCCAGATCGGCGGAATAACCCACGAACCAGACATCCTTGGCATCGTTTGTCGTTCCAGTCTTGCCCGCCAGCGTCTTGCCGACGGCCTTGACGACAGTGGCGGTTCCGCGCTGCACGACGCCTTCCATCATGGAGGTGATCTGGTAAGCGGACATCGGATCAATCACGCGTTCGCGCTTGTCCTGCAAACGCGGTTCGTCCTGTGCCGACCATTTTTCTGCCTGGCAGGCTGTGCATATCCGCTCATCGTGCTTGTAGATCGTTGCCCCGTAGCGGTCCTGGATACGATCAATCATCGTCGGTTTGATGCGCCGTCCGCCATTGGCCAGCATGCCATAGGCTGCTGTCAGACGCAGCACGGTCGTTTCGCCCGCGCCCAGCGACATCGACAGGACCGGCAGCATGTCATCATAGATACCGAAGCGCTTCGAGTATTCCGCGATCAGCGGCATGCCGACATCGCGCGCCAGACGGATTGTCATCAGGTTCCGTGATTGTTCGATGCCATACCGCAACGTGCGGGGCCCAGCGAAATCGCCACCATAATTCTCCGGCTTCCAGACGCCTAGCGTACCGCCCTGATCGATTTCGATCGCCTCATCAACGATGATGGACGACGGCGTGTACCCGTTATCGAGCGCCGTGGCATAGACGAAGGGCTTGAACGATGAGCCGGGCTGGCGAAGCGCCTGTGTCGCGCGGTTGAATTCGGACTGGTCAAACGAGAACCCGCCAACCATTGCCAGAATACGCCCGGTATGGGGATCCAGAACCACCATCGCTCCGGAAATCTCGGGCATCTGGCGTAAACGGTATTGGCCGGGTTTGTCAGTGGGTTCGGCGTAGATGATATCGCCAGCCGCCACGGTTTGTGTCAGGCGGCGGCGTGTCCAGCGGGCGCCCTCGACAGGAATGATACCGGTTACGCGCTCG
>CAXTUM010000486.1:0-3031 GCA_964247205.1 uncultured Beijerinckiaceae bacterium | reverse complement strand
TGCCTGCAGTGGCTGCCAAGCTCTATCCCGACGAGCAGCGGCGCGTGATTGCGGAAGGCCACGAAATCGGCCTGCATGGCTGGATCCATGAGCTGAATTCCGTGCTGCCCGAAGCCATAGAGCGCGATCTGCATTTCCGCGCCGCTGATGCGCTGGAGGCGATCACCGGCCTGCGCGCCGTCGGCATGCGCACGCCGTCATGGGATTTCTCGCCTGCCACGCTCAAAATCCAGCGTGAACTGGGCCTGCTCTATGATTCATCGCTGATGGCGGATGACGATCCCTATGAGCTGGTGGAAAACGGCGAGGCCACCGGCATTGTCGAATTACCAGTCGAATGGATCAGGGATGACGCGCCCTATTTCAGCATGAACCGGTTTCAGGCGCTGCGACCCTACACACCGCCGCCCGCCGTGCTGGATATCTTCATCCGCGAATTCGACCGGGCCTATGCGGAGGGCGGGTTGTTCCTGCTGACCATGCATCCGCATGTCATTACCTACCGGTCGCGGATTTTCATCCTTGAAGACCTGATCCGGCACATGAAGGCCAAGGGAACAGGGCAGGATGGCGTCTGGTTTGCCACTCACGAGCAGGTGGCGCGCCACGTGGTTGCCCCCAGATGACGCCGCAGCGCCGCATCCGGGTCGCCGTCGACATCGGCGGCACCTTCACTGATCTGGAATTCGTGGACGAGGCCACGGGCGAGACCCATAGTTTCAAGACGCCGACCACGCCGGAAGACCCCTCGATCGGGCTGGTGAACGCCTTGACTGGTGCGGCGGGCCGCCACGGCTTCACGCTGGCCGATATCACATTGCTGATTCACGGCACGACCATCGCGACCAACGCGGTGCTGACCCGCAACCTGCCCTTGTGTGCGCTGATTACCACGACAGGCTTCGAGGATGTGCTGGAGATAGGCCGCCATGCAAGGCGCGATGTCTATGGACTGCGCCCTGAAGAGCGGCCCGTGCTGGTCGCGCGGCGCAGGCGTTTCGGCGTCATTGAGCGGATCGGAGCGGATGGTGCCATTCGCACGCCTCTGGACATGGCCGATCTGGAGCGTGTTGTTCAGGTTGTCGAGGCGTCAGGCGCGGCGGCGGTCGCCGTGTCGCTGCTCAACGGCTTCCTGAACCCCGTCCATGAAATCGCAATCCGGGAACAGCTGAAACTCCGCCTGCCGCAAATCTTCTGCTCCTGCTCGCATGAGGTTTCGCCCGAAATCCGTGAATTCGAGCGGACCTCGACAACGGTCCTTAACGCTCTGCTGATGCCTGTCGTGCAGACCTATGTGACAGGCCTCATGCGCCGCAGCCGCGAGGCCGGGCTGACGGCGCCGATTTATCTGGTGCAATCCAATGGCGGAGCAGCCACGCCGGAACAAGCGGGGCAAACTCCGGTCAACCTGCTGCTGTCAGGTCCTTCCGGCGGCGTTCTGGCGGCGGAGAAAGTCGCTGCTGCGGCAGGAAGGCGCAATATCGTGGCTGTCGACATGGGCGGCACCAGCTACGATATCGCCATCATTCGTGAAGGGCGGAAATCGGTGATTGCGCAAGGTGATATCGACGGGCTGCCGGTGCGTGTTCCGATGGTGGAAATGCGCACGATCGGCGCGGGAGGCGGCTCCATCATCTGGCGTGATCCATCGGGGCGGCTTCAGCTGGGACCGCAATCTGCGGGTGCGCGCCCCGGCCCTGTCTGCTACCGGCGCGGCGGCGCGGAACCAACGGTTACCGACGTCAACCTTATCCTCGGACGGCTGGACGCAGCGCGTTTTCTGGGCGGTGAACTGGTGCTCGATCTCGAAGGTGCGCGCCGGAGCCTGGACGGGCGGATTGCCACGCCGCTGGGTCTGGGCGTGGAAGCCGCAGGCGAAGGCGTGCTCGCCATCGTGGTGGCACGGCTCGCGGGTGCCATCAAGCTCTCGCTGTTCGAGCGGGGGCTGGACCCGCGCGATTTCGCCCTGATGTCGTTCGGCGGTGCGGGTGGGTTGCATGCCGTTGATGTGGCGGAGGAGCTTGGCATGCGCGAGGTGCTGTTCCCGCGCGAGCCCTCAACGTTCTCGGCCCATGGCATTTTGCAATCTGATATCGTTCATGATCTCGCACGTGCGCGCATCATTTCGCTTGCAGCACAGAATCTACCTGTGATCACAGCTCTGGCAGAGAACCTTCGGCACGCCGGTGAAGCCTTGCTGGCAGCTGACACCCTTCCGCCCGAACAATGCAGCCTGCGGCTGGCCGCTGACCTGCGCTACCGCGGGCAGGCCTTCGAGCTGATGATAGAAATTGCGGATGGTGATCTGACCGAGGCCGGTCTTGCCGCCCTGATCGAGCGCTTTCATCAGGCTCACCTGCAGCGGTTCTCTTTCGACGACCGGCGCGAAACGGTCGAACTCGTGACGATGCGGCTCTCTGCTGTCGGACGGATCGCCAATGTATCGTTGAAGCCGACGGTTCACATTGCGGAGACAGGAAAAGCCAAGGCAGAAGGCAGCCGGGCAATCTTCCTTCAGGGGGCCTGGCGTGCGGCGTCAGTTTTCGAGCAGTCTGCTCTGTCAGCGGATGCGGATATCACGGGTCCCGCCGTCATCGAGCAGCCCTACACGACGCTCATCCTTCCGCCGGGCTGGCGGCTGACGGCGCTGCCATCCGGTGATCTCGTTGCGGGCAAGGAGACCGCGTGATGGCAAACATCGATCCGATCCTGCTGGAGATCATCTCGCACGCGCTGGTGTCCGCCGCCGAGGAAATGTCGATCACGGTCTGGCGCACAAGCCGCTCCACGACTGTGCGGGAACTGCTGGATTATTCAACAGCGGTTTTTGACGCGGAAGGCCGCAATATCGCGCAGGCCGCCCGCATGCCCGTGCATCTCAACTCCATGGAATTGTGTCTGCAGGAGATCGTCACCAGCCACATCCCGCTCGCCAGCTGGAAAGAGGGGGACGTCATCGTCACCAATGATCCCTATAGCGGCGGACAGCACCTGCCGGATTTCATCGCCTTCAAGCCTGTGTTCGTGGACG
>CAXTUM010000485.1:0-3052 GCA_964247205.1 uncultured Beijerinckiaceae bacterium | reverse complement strand
CGAGATCGTCAGTGTGCCGGTCATCCCCACGCTGATGGGCTGGGGCTCGATCCCGGATGACCATTCGCTGATGCAGGGCATGGTCGGGCTCCAGACCAGTCACCGCTATGGCAACGCCACTCTGCTCAAGAGCGATTTTGTCTTCGGCATTGGCAACCGCTGGGCCAACCGCCACACCGGCTCGGTCGAAACCTACACCAAGGGCCGCAAGTTCGTGCACATCGACATCGAACCGACGCAGATCGGTCGCGTCTTCGGTCCCGACCTTGGTATCGTCTCGGATGCGAAGGCGGCGCTGCAAACGCTGATCGAGGTGGCCACGGAGTGGAAGGCGGCGGGCAGGATTCCCGACCGTTCGGCCTGGCTGGCAGAATGCGACCACCGCAAGCAGAGCATGCTGCGCAAGACGCATTTCGATCAGGTGCCCCTGAAGCCGCAGCGCGTCTATCAGGAAATGAACGACGTCTTCCCGCGCGACACCTGCTATGTCACCACCATTGGCCTGTCACAGATCGCAGGCGCGCAGTTCCTCAAGGTCTACAATCCGCGCAACTGGATCAACTGTGGTCAGGCCGGTCCTTTAGGCTGGACCTTGCCTGCGGCACTAGGCGTGCGCGCGGCGCTGCCGGACAAGACAATCGTGGCGCTGTCCGGCGACTATGATTTCCAGTTCCTGATCGAGGAACTGGCGGTCGGCGCACAGCACAAGCTGCCCTATCTGCATGTGGTCGTGAACAACTCTTACCTTGGCCTTATCCGCCAGTCGCAGCGCGGCTTCCAGATGGATTTCGAGGTGTCGCTGGCCTTCGAGAATATCAATGTGGAGGAGGGCGATGACGCAATCCCCGGTTACGGTGTTGATCACGTGGCGGTTGCCGAGGGGCTGGGCTGCAAGGCGATCCGCGTCAAGAGTCCCAACGAATTCAAGGAAGCTTTCGCGCGTGCCGAGGCGCTGATGGCGGAGCATCAGGTGCCAGTCGTCATAGAATTCATCCTCGAGCGTGTCACCAACATCGCGATGGGAACGGAGATCAACGGCGTCAATGAATTCGAGGATGTCGTGTGCCTTGATCCGACACTGACGCTGGAGAACGGCTGGGTCAGCATGCGTTCCGGAGGCATGGAGCCTGCGGCACCCGCCGTCTCGGGAACCTGATCCCCCTCATCCAATACTAGCCGGGAAGAAAAAGCCATGCCGCGCTTTGCCGCCAATCTCACCATGCTGTTCAATGAACTGCCGTTTCTCGAGCGTTTCGAGGCGGCGGCGAAGGCCGGGTTCAGCGGTGTGGAATATCTGTTTCCCTATGACTTCGACGCAGCGGAGCTTGCAGCGAAACTCAAGGACAACAAGCTCGTGCAGGTGCTGCACAATCTGCCCGCCGGGGACTGGGCCAAGGGCGAGCGCGGTATCGCTATCCTGCCCGACCGCGTCGAGGAGTTTCGCGCAGGCGTTGACAAGGCCATCGCCTATGCCACGGCTCTGGGCTGCAAGCAGGTCAACTGCCTGGCTGGCATCGCACCCGCGGGTATCGACCGGTCAATTCTGGAAACAACTCTGGTTGCCAATCTGGGTTATGCATCGGCACGGCTGAAGGCGGCAGGGATCAAACTTCTGATCGAGCCGATCAACACCATCGATATCCCTGGCTTCTATCTGACCACGACGAAGCAGGCCCTTGCCCTGATCGGGAAAACTGGTTCGGACAATCTCTTTGTCCAATATGACATCTACCATATGCAGATCATGGAGGGCGATCTCGCCCGAACCATGACGGCCAATCTCGCGATGATTCCGCATGTTCAGCTCGCGGACAATCCGGGACGCAACGAGCCGGGCACGGGCGAGATCAACTATCCTTTCCTCTTCGCCCATCTCGACCGCATCGGCTATACCGGCTGGATCGGCTGCGAGTACAAGCCGAAGACAACGACCGCCGAAGGCCTCGGCTGGTTCACCGCAATCAGCAATTCAGCCGTCACATCAGGATAACACTCACATGGACCGCATCGGATTTCTCGGCCTTGGCATCATGGGCGCACCCATGGCAGGCCATCTTCTGGACGCTGGCTACAGCGTCTCCACCGCCGTCAACCGCACGCAGCCATCAGCAGATATGCTGGCAAAAGGGCTCAAGGTTCTGCCCTCGCCACGCGAGGTTACCGCTGCGTCCGACATCATCATCACGATGTTGCCGGATACGCCACAGGTGGAAGCGGTGCTGTTTGGTGAGAACGGCGTGGCGTCCGGGCTCACCGAAGGCAAGCTCGTGATCGACATGAGTTCGATCTCGCCCATTGCCACGCGCGACTTCGCGGCACGGGTTAATATCAATGGCTGCGGCTATCTGGATGCGCCGGTGTCCGGCGGTGAAGTGGGGGCCAAGGCGGCGTCACTCACGATCATGGTGGGCGGGCCGCAGGAGGCCTTCGACAGGGCAACGCCCGTCTTTGAAAAAATGGGCAAGAACATCACCCTGATCGGCGCGAATGGCGCGGGACAGACCACCAAGGTCGCCAACCAGATCGTCGTGGCCCTGACCATCGAGGCGGTGGCGGAGGCGCTGCTGTTCGCGTCCAAAGCGGGCGTTGATCCGGCCAAGGTGCGGCAGGCGCTGATGGGCGGGCTGGCATCATCGCGCATTCTGGAAGTCCACGGCGAGCGCATGATCAAGCGCACCTTCAATCCCGGTTTCCGCATCGAACTGCACCAGAAGGACCTCAATCTTGCGCTCGAAGGTGCGAAAGCAATGGGCATGAGCCTGCCGAACACGGCATCAACGCAGCAGCTGTTCTCGGCCTGCGTGGCCAATGGCGGCGCAGCGTGGGATCATTCGGGGCTGGTCAAGGCGCTGGAGATGATGGCTGGAAGGGCTGTCGCCGAGGGCTGAGTTGCAATGCAGAACTGACCATGTTGTGGTTCCGGCCAGCCACAACATGCTCTAGGCTCGCGGGATGGAATCGAACCTATCTCCCGCGCAATCACCGCCTAAGAAACACCGGAAGCGCCGTGATGCGCTGGTCACACCTGGCTTCCCGCTTCTGCAGCCGCTTC
>CAXTUM010000484.1:0-3069 GCA_964247205.1 uncultured Beijerinckiaceae bacterium | reverse complement strand
CCATCAAGACCATCAAAGGCGAACCGTTCAACATCCTCGTGGAGGGCAAGGCGGATGGTCCCGTGCTGCTGTTCTCCAACTCGCTCTCATCCAATCTTTCGATGTGGGACGCGCAGGCGGAAGCCCTGAAGGACCAGTTTCGCATCATCCGCTACGACTCGCGCGGCCACGGCAAGAGCGTGGCCAAGGCCGAGCCCTACTCCATGGCACAACTGGGGCGCGATGCGCTGGCCATCATGGACGCGCTCAAGGTGGAGAAGGCGCATTTCTGCGGGCTCTCCAAGGGCGGCATGGTGGGGCAATGGCTGCTGACGCACCACCGCGAGCGCATCGGCAAGGCCGTGCTCGCCAACACCGCCGCGCTGATGGCGCCCGCTGAACTCTGGAACGGGCGCATCCGCAACGTCTCGGCCAACGGCATGGCGGCCATCGTCGACGCCACCATCGAGCGCTGGTTCACCAAGGGCTTTGTCGAGCGCGCGCCGAAGGATATCGCGGCGGTCAAAAAAATGATCGCGAGCACGCCAGCGCAGGGCTATTGCGGCTGCTGCGCTGCGATCCGCGACATGGACCAGCGCGAGAGCATCCGCGGCATCACCAACCCGGTGCTCCTGATCTCGGGCGCGCATGACCCGGCGACGACACCCGCTATGATGGAGCTGATGCGAGAGCGTATCAGGGGAGCCCAATGGGTGAGCCTTGATGCATCGCATATCTCGAACATGGAGCAGCCAAAGGCTTTCACGGCGGCGATGAAGGAATTCCTGATATGACCACAGACGCAGACCGCATCCGCAACGGCGAAAAGAACCGGCGCAAGGTCCTGGGCGATGCCCATGTCGACCGCTCCTTGAAAGGACGCACCGACTTCAACGGCGAGTGGGTGGATTTCATCACGCGTGTGGCCTGGGGCGATGTCTGGCAGCGTCCGGGGCTGGACTGGAAGAAGCGTTCGGTCGTCGTGCTGTCCGTCGCGACTGCGCTCGGCCGCTGGGAAGAGTTCCGCATCCACGTGAAGGGCGCGATTCACAATGGCCTGACGAAAGACGAGATCAGGGAAGTGCTGATGCAATGTGCGGTCTATGCCGGGGTCCCAGCCGCGAACCATGCCTTTGCGGAAGCGGCGCGCGTGTTCGAGGAGATGGAGCAGGCCGCAAAGGACTCTTGACAATTATAGATTTATATTCCTATATTGCACCGGTCGTTTCCCGAAGGGCTTGCCGCTGCAGAGGCGCCCGGACGGAAAGGACGGCGGATTTTCGGAATTGCCTCTGGTCGGAGCAGAGGTCTGATCCCGATCAGCCGCCGGACGGCGCCGGGGCCTTGCTTCAAGCCCTTGACGAGCCAAACGACATTCCCTCCCCTGCTATCGCTCGACCGGAGCGGCGGGCGAGGTTCCCGGCGAATTTTCCTGGCAAACGCCCCGACCCTGCGGCCGAGGGCGGCGCAGGTGCGTCGGCACCCCATCACAGGGCGCGGTAGCCGCGCCGGAAATACAGCAATGGCGGCACTTCCGCACCCGTCACGGCTTTTTCCACCATGCCGATGATGACGGTATGGCTGCCCACCGGCGTCATTTCGGTGAGGCGGCAGCAGAATGTGGCCAGCGCAGTCTCCAGCACGGGCGGTCCATTGCCCATGCTCCAGCCGTGCGATGCCCTGAAGCGATCCGCGCCATCCAGCCCGGTCGCTCCGGCAAACACCCCCGCCACTTCCTCCTGCGCAGTTGACAGCACGTTCACCGAAAACACGCCGTTCTCGCGGATGCGGCGCAAGGTCGCGCTGGTCTGGTTGAGGCACAGCAGCAGGCTGGGCGGCGAATCGCTGACGGAGGTCACCGCCGTCGCCGTCGCCCCGCCGAGGCCAGCGGGACCATCAGTTGCGATGACATGCACGGCCCCGGCAACATGGCTCATGGCCTCTCGGAAAAGCTCGCCGGAGACGGAATTCTGGGGATTGAGGGACATTGCGCCAATGGCTGGAGAAACAGAGCCCTCACATCGCGATCCCGGACCGCCCCGTCAAGGGCGGCGTGTCAGATGCGCTCGCCGATGCCAGCGTAAAAGCGCCGGATACAGGCAATGGCTCCCGCTTCATCGCCTGCGAGAATGAATGCAACCATCTGCTCACGCTGATTCACATCCGGTTTCATGTCGCGCAAACTGTTGTTTGTACGCCAGGCATCCTTGAATGGCTGCTTCATGGCCTTGAGTTCCCGTGCGGATTCGGTCTCGCCGACAGCTTCGCAGATCAGGCTTTCGATCAATTCGTCCGAAGTGATCACACCTTCCGTGTCCCCGATCATGGCGCACCGCACCTGGAACGCCATCGCATGGCGCAATCGGCTGCGGATATGATCATCAAGCCTGTGAATCGCCGCCGCGATGAGCGCTTCTTCCGCAAGCATCAGGATTGGCAATTCCTTCAGCATCTCTTCACGCGCGGCAGAAGATGCAATACAGCCTGATCTCGCCTCTTTCGCAGGAATTTTGACAGCAATTATCTGATTGACATCGATGTTCATGACCTGAACCTGTTTATATTCACTACAGAAACTGCCACATAAATCCAATAAACGGCAAGTCCATGCAGCTGTCCATTATCAGTATGACTTCCTAAGATATTCTATGAAGTGGTTGACCGCTTCTTTTGCGTCTTGCGGCTTCCCCGCCAGGACAGCATCGACCAGAGCCTGCCTCAGCCCGGCAGGAACATTGAGATCCCTCAGGCGGTTGTAGGCACACCAGGCGCGGCGAAACTCACGCTTCAGCGCAAACAGCGGCTCCGCGACATCAGGCAAATCAGCGGCAGCGGCAATCGCCTTTTCCAGGCGGCGGTCAGCTGCCATGTAACCATCAAGGTCCCCGACCAAGGCTGATCGCTTCATCAAACCGGCAAGCTCCCTGATAGCTGCGCGATCTGCAGAAGCGACGTTGCGCGCGGCTGCTTCCGCGATCTGCTGCTCCAGCATCAGCCGCCTGTCGAGTTGCGGCAGGAGATGATCACGTCTGATCGGGGCAATGATGCAGGCTTCACCCTTCAGATCGAGGAGGCCCGTCCCGGCCAGAT
>CAXTUM010000483.1:0-3083 GCA_964247205.1 uncultured Beijerinckiaceae bacterium | reverse complement strand
ATGCCGTTGTCATTCTGACTTTCAGGCACCAGCGCGAGGCTGGCTACTGAGAGCGTTCAATGCGCATCATCCCAGTTCGCTGCCGCCCGCGCATCCACCTGCAGCGGCACGGACATCTGCAGCGCGGGCAGCGGCGCATCGATCATCACTTGCCTGATCACCGGCAGCGCCTTCTCCACCTCGGAATCCGGTGCCTCGAAGATCAATTCGTCGTGCACCTGCAGCAGCATCTGCGACGACAGCTTCGCCGCTGACAGCGCATCCTCCATGCGGATCATCGCCCGCCGGATGATATCCGCCGCCGAACCCTGGATCGGTGCATTGATCGCGGCGCGCTCGAGGAAGGCGCGCTCTGACGGGTTCTTGGTGCCGATCTGCGGATAATGGCATTTGCGCCCGAAGATGGTCGAGACGAAGCCGTCGCGGTGCACGGCCTTCTTCGTCGCCTCCATGTAATCCCTGATGCCGGGGAAGCGCTCGAAATACGTGCGGATATAGGCACCCGCCTCCTCGCGGCTGATGCCGAGCTGGTTGGCGAGGCCAAAGGCTGAAATGCCATAGATGATGCCGAAATTGATGGCTTTGGCCCGCCGCCGCACCTCGGATGTCATGTCCTTGATCGGCACGCCGAACATCTCGGATGCCGTCATGGCGTGGATGTCCAGCCCATCGGCAAAAGCCTTCTTCAGCTGGGGGATATCCGCCATATGGGCGAGGACACGCAGTTCGATCTGGCTGTAATCTGCCGAGATCAGCTTGTGACCCGGCGTCGCCACGAAAGCCGTACGGATCTTGCGGCCCTGTTCGTTCCTCACCGGGATGTTCTGGATATTGGGCTCGGACGACGACAATCGCCCTGTCGTGGTGGACGCCATGGCGAAGGATGTATGCACGCGGTTCGTCTGAGGGTTCACATAGCCCGGAAGTGCATCGGTATAGGTCGATTTCAGCTTAGCAAGCTGCCTCCAGTCCAGAATGCGTGCCGGCAGTTCATGGCCCTGCTCGGCCAGGTCTTCCAGCGCGCCCGCACCCGTCGCCCATTGCCCTGTCGCAGTCTTCTTGCCGCCCGGCAGGTTCATCTTGCCGAACAGGATATCGCCGAGTTGCTTGGGGGAACCCAGATTGAAGGGCTCACCCACCATGGTCTGAATTTCATCCTCAAGCGCCGCCATGCGCTGCGCAAATTCGCCCGAGAGCCGCGACAGGATCTGCCGGTCGATGGAGATGCCGCGCCGCTCCATGCGCATCAGCACGGGGGCTAGCGGCCGCTCCAGCGTCTCGTAAACCGTGGTCATGCTTTCAGCAGGCAATCGCGGCTTCAGCACACGCCAGAGCCGCAGCGTTACATCGGCGTCCTCGGCGGCGTAGGCCGTGGCCCGGTCCAGCGCTACACGGTCGAAGGTGATGCGGTTTTTGCCGGTGCCCGTCACCTCGTCAAAGCCTATGGGCGTGTGTCCCAGCCATTTCTGGCTGAGCGTATCCATCCCATGTCCGCCGGAATTGCCTGACGTCGCACCGCCGTCGAGCGCATAGGACATCAGCATCGTGTCATCGATGGTGCGGACCTCGATCCCATGCTGGCGGAAGAGCAGCATGTCGAACTTGAGATTCTGGCCGATCTTGAGGATGGCCATATCTTCCAGCACCAGCTTCAGCCTGGCGATGGCTGCTTTCGAGTCCATCTGGCCTTCGACCAGATTGCCCCCGCCGAATAGATCGCCCGTGCCCTCGCCCTTGTGCAGCAGGGGGGCATAGGCCGCCTTGCCCGATGCAATCGCGAGGGAAAAGCCCACCAAGTTGGCCTGCATCGCATCGAGGCTGTCGGTCTCGGTGTCGATCGCGAGAAAGCCTTGATCACTGGCGGCGGCGAGCCAGCGGTCGAGGGATTCGAGCGAGAGGATGGTTTCATAGGCAGTGCGGTCGATCTTGGTGGCTTCAGCTTCGGCCTTGCGGGCGCTGGCGAGATCGGCGGGCGCGAATCCTCCCCCCTTGCGGGGGAGGGGGAGGGCGCCGCGAGAGGAGGAGGTTTGAGAGATTGCACCGACGCTCGTGCCAGCTGCGTCACCATTCGAGGCTGCCCCGTCAGCCCCCTCCCTGCCCTCCCCCGCAAGGGGGGAGGAAGAAATGCGGCCGCCATAATTCCCCACGCGCAGCCGCTCCTCCGGCTCCACCTCATTCACATCGATATCTGCCTTTTCGGCGATGCGCCTGGTGATCGTTGTGAACTCCATCGCTTTCAGAAATGCGATCAGCACTCTCGCCTCCAGCGGAGGCAAACCCAGATCCGCGAGCGGCGTCACCAACGGTACGTCGCGCACCAGATCCACCAGCTTGCGCGACATCCGCACCTTTTCGATCACGGCAAGGTCAGTCAGCGTCTCACGCTTCTTCGGCTGCTTGATCTCGCCCGCACGGGCCAGCAACGCATCCAGATCACCGTATTCCTGGATCATCTGCGCAGCAGTCTTGATGCCGATTCCTGGCGCTCCCGGCACATTGTCCGTGCTGTCGCCTGCCAGCGCCTGTACATCCACCACCCGCTCGGGCGGCACACCGAAGTAGGCGATCACCTCGTCGCGCCCGATCTTGCGCTCCTCACGCGCGCCTTTGGCGCCGGCCACGCCAGACGCCGGATCATACATGGCGACGCCCGGCTCGATCAGCTGCATCAGGTCCTTGTCGGCCGAGACGATCAGCACCTCGGCGCCGGCGTCCACGGCCTGCCGTGCATAGGTCGCGATCAGGTCGTCTGCCTCGTAGGTGTCCTGCTCCACAGGGATCAGGCCGAAGGCCTTCACTGTCTCGCGCATCAGCGGAAACTGCGGAACCAGATCCTCCGGCGGGTCCGAGCGGTTGGCCTTGTAGGCAGGATACAGCGCCTTGCGGAACGAGTTCTCGGATTTGTCGAAAATGATTGCGAGATGCGTCGGTTTCACGCCCATGACGCCATCGGTGACGAACTGCATCATCTTGGTGGCGAACAGGCGCACAGCGCCAACGGGAAGCCCGTCCGAGCGATAATTATACTTCCGGTCCTGGTTCATCGACTGGAAATAGGCGCGAAAGATGAAGTTCGAGCCATC
>CAXTUM010000482.1:0-3089 GCA_964247205.1 uncultured Beijerinckiaceae bacterium | reverse complement strand
CGCGCGCGGCTGCATGTGACGCAGCAGGTGCGGCAGGAGGACATGGAGCGCGTGCAGGCGGATTACGCGCGGCTGGGCCTTGCCAGCGATTGCGCGCCCTTCTTCCGGGATCTGCCGCAGCGCATGGCCGCCAGCCATCTCATCGTCGGCCGCTCCGGCGCATCGACTGTGGCGGAACTGGCCGTGATTGGCCGTCCGTCCATCCTCGTGCCGCTGCCGGGTTCGCTGGATCAGGATCAGGCGGCCAATGCGCGCGTGCTCGCCGATGGTAGCGCGGCAGAGATTATGCTCCAGAACACCTTTACACCTGACGCCCTCGCCCAGCGCCTGACTGACATCCTCGCCAATCCCGAAACCTTGGTGGAAATCGCAATTAATGCGAAGCAGATGGGCATCAGCGATGCCGCCTCTCGCCTTGCCGATGTGACGCTGAAGGTTGCGGGACTCGAAAATCTGGTTAAACCGACCGCATAGGTCCGGAGACAATACCCATGAAACTTCCGCGCGAACTTGGCGCCATCCACTTCGTCGGCATCGGCGGCATCGGCATGTCCGGCATCGCCGAGGTGTTGCACAACCTTGGACACAAGGTGCAGGGCTCGGATGCCAGCGACAACGCCAACGTCAAGCGCCTGCGCGAGATGGGCATCACCTGCTTCATCGGCCACAAGGCAGAGAATCTGGGTGAGACCGAAGTGCTGGTCGTCTCGACCGCGATCAGGAAGGACAATCCCGAGCTGGTTGCGGCGCGCGAGAAGCGCATCCCTGTGGTTCGCCGCGCCGAGATGCTGGCGGAACTGATGCGCCTCAAGAGCTGTGTCGCCGTCGCGGGCACGCACGGCAAGACGACGACGACATCGCTGGTCGCCACGCTGCTCGACGCCGGCAAGTTCGATCCCACCGTGATCAACGGCGGCATCATCAATGCCTATGGCACCAATGCGCGGCTGGGTGCGGGCGACTGGATGGTGGTGGAGGCCGACGAGAGCGACGGCACCTTCCTGAAGCTGCCCGCCGATGTCGCCATCGTCACCAACATCGATCCCGAGCATCTCGATCATTTCAAGACCTTCGACGCCATCAAGGATGCATTCCGCACATTCGCCGAGAACCTGCCGTTCTACGGCTTCTCTGTGATGTGCCTGGATCACCCGACGGTGCAGGAACTCGTGGGCAAGATACAGGACCGCCGCGTCATCACCTATGGCGAGAACCCGCAGGCCGATTACCGGCTGCTGGATATCGTGGCCAAGGGCAGCGAAATGCGGTTCACGCTGATTGTGCGCGACCGCAAGACCGGCGCGGACCGCGTGATCCGCGATCTGATGATGCCGATGCCTGGCAAGCATAACGCGCTGAACGCGACTGCCGCCATCGCTGTCGCCGAAAATCTCGGCATGCCTATGGACGCTATCCGCAAGGCGCTGGCAGGTTTCGGAGGGGTCAAGCGGCGGTTCACAAAAACGGGCGAATGGAACGGTGTCACGATCTTCGATGATTACGGCCATCATCCCGTGGAAATCACGGCCGTCCTGAAGGCTGCCCGCGCGGCGACGCAGGGGCAGGTCATCGCGGTCATGCAGCCGCATCGCTACACGCGGCTGTCCTCGCTGTTTTCTGACTTCGCGGCCTGTTTCAACGACGCTGATCACGTCATCATAGCGCCGGTCTATGCGGCGGGGGAACAGCCGATCGAGGGCGCGGGCGCGGATGATCTCGTGGCAGGCATCAAGGCGCGGGGCCATCGTTCGGTGGCCCTGATGGAAACGCCGGAAGTGCTGGCCGGAATGGTGAAGGCGCGCGCCAAACCGGGTGATTTCGTGATCTGCCTGGGCGCAGGCACGATCACGCAATGGGCCTATGCGTTGCCGGGGGAATTGGCCGCCTGACGGGCTCCAGGGCGCCAGGAGCTGGAACTTTTTGAGGCGGTGCCTGTTTATGGACCGAACGGCGATTTTCTCCGCCGTCAGGCCAAAGGAGACACCCATGCGCACCACAGCACTTGTTCTTACGGCGATGATCGCTGTAACCTCGCCCATTCTTGCCGTTGAAGCCAGCGCGCAAGTGACCCGCGCTGAGGAGCTTCCTGGAAACAGCCCTATAAAGGCCTATTCGATACAGCAGCGGACATATCTGCGTGGATATGTGCAGAAGCGCGAAATTCCGTCGATGGACTACAGTGGTCAGCTCGCAGTCGGCACGCAAGTGCCGTCATCGTATACCTATTACGACATCGACGGTGATCCGGCGCTCGTCGGCTACCGCTACACGCGGCTCAACAACCGCTATATCGTTGTTGACCAGAACGGCCGCATCATCGACGTGCTCGAGTAAGGCTGATTGTATTCAGCGGGCAGCACCAGTCGTGCTTCGGAACCATAGTTATGTAGAATACCTCCATCGCGCTATGCGCGATGGAGAAGATCATTTGACTGGCTCAGGCGCCGCCTTGCATCCGCGTCGCCATCAGGCCGATCGTCTTCACGTAGACACCCGCCCGGTTCCACTCGCGCAGGACGCCAGCATTGCCTGTGCCTTCTTCCCAGCCGGACCCACTGCGCCAGCCCTTCTGCTTCAGAAAATTGGCGGTGGAAGCCAGCACATCGGGCACCGAAGAGACGAGATTGGCGTGGCCGTCACCGTCGAAATCAACAGCATAATTGACATAGGATGAGGCCATGAACTGCGTCTGGCCGATTTCACCCGCCCACGCCCCGCGCATCTGCGTGATCGGCAGGTCGCCGCGCTCCACGATCTTCAGGGCGGACATCAGCTCATTTTCGAAAAATGCCTGACGGCGGCAATCCGAGGCTAGCGTGGCGACCGAACGGATGATCGGCAAGTTGCCGCGCTGCGCCCCGAAATTGGTCTCCAGCGCCCAGATCGACACAAGGATTTCCGCGGGAACGCCAAAGCGCTGTTCCAGCCGTGTCGCCAGCGCCCGGTTGCTGGCGATCCAGCTGCGGCCTTTGGTTATCATCGCATTCGAGACGCGGCGGGCATAGAATTGTTCAAACGAGATGTTGAACGATTTCTGGTTGCGGTCGAGGCTGATCACTGTCGGATCATAGGAGACGCCGGCGAGACCG
>CAXTUM010000481.1:0-3097 GCA_964247205.1 uncultured Beijerinckiaceae bacterium | reverse complement strand
GGCATTGCAGCAGGCCTACTGGCTGATCCTCCGCTGCACGATTTCAAGCCCGATAACGTGCTGACGCGCGGTCTCGTCGAGCGTGGCGGCCCTGATGCCGCTTTCGCTTCCGCCCCACATACCGCCGAAGGGCGCTACGAAACCGGCTTTGTCGAACATGCCTATATCGAACCCGAGGCGGGCTATGCCATCCGCCGAGGCGACCGGATGGAGGTTTTTGCCTGCACGCAAGCGCCTTTCATGGATCGCGACGAGGTGGCCCGGGTGCTCGGCTTGCCCGTTGGCGATGTCGTGATCCTTGCATCTGCCTGCGGGGGAGGCTTTGGCGGCAAGCTCGATGTCTCCGTGCAGCCGCTGATCGCGGTTGCGGCATGGCACCTGCCGGGAACACCGGTTCGTTGTGTCTACAGCCGCATCGAGAGCATGGCATCATCGACCAAGCGTCATCCAGCCGAGGTCTTCGCCCGCGCCAGCTGCGACGCGAAGGGCCACCTAGTCAGCTTCGAGATGGATGCTGATTTCAACACGGGTGCCTACGCTTCTTGGGGACCGACGGTGGCGAACCGTGTGCCAGTGCACGCGACCGGCCCCTACAAGGTGCCGCATGTCCGCACCCGCACCCGCGCCATCTACACCAACGAGACACCGGCGGGCGCGTTTCGCGGCTTCGGGATTCCGCAGGCCGCCATCGCGCAGGAATCACTCTATGACATGCTGGCCGAAAAGGCTGGCATCGACCGGCTGGAATTCCGCCTGATAAACGCCATTCGGGTAGGCGATTCGACGCCGTCCGGTCAGGTGCTGCAGGCCAGCGCAGGCCTCGCGGAATGCCTGGAGAAACTGCGTCCGGGCTGGCAGGCGCTGCTTGCGGATGCCAAGGCTTTCAACGCGCGGGACACGCGCCTGCGGCGCGGGGTGGGTATCGCCTGCATGTGGTACGGCATCGGCAACACCTCGATGTCCAACCCCTCGACCATGCGGCTGACGCTGGATGCGGCGGGAAAGATCACGTTCTGGAACGGCGCGGTGGATATCGGGCAGGGCTCCACCACGGTTCTTGGCCAGATTGCGGCGGATGCGCTGGGTTGTCCGGTTGATCTGCTCCATTCCGTGATCGGCGATACTGACAAGACCTTCGATGCCGGCAAAACCTCGGCTTCGCGTCAGACCTTCGTATCCGGAAAGGCTGCGGAACTGGCAGGGCAAGCGTTGCGGGCCGAAATCCTGCGTCTCACCAACGCCGGACCTGAGGCGCGTATTGTCTTCGGGAGCGCCACGCTGAGCATCGAGGAAAACGGACGCGATGTGACGCTTGATCTCGCTAGTCTTCCAGCAATGCCAGATGGCCAAATCCTCGAAGGCATCGGTGCCTTCGACCCTCCGACGACGCCGCTAGACGCCAAAGGGCAGGGCGTGCCCTATGCTACTTATGGTTTTGCCGCGCAGGTGGCATCACTGGATGTCGATCTTGATCTGGGCACGGTGCAGGTGAACAGGATCATCGCAGCCCATGATGTCGGCCGCTCTATCAACCCCATGCTGGTTGAGGGACAAATCCACGGCGGCATTGCTCAGGGTCTGGGATTGGCTCTGATGGAAGAGTTCATTCCGGGCCGCACCGAGAACCTGCACGATTATCTCATCCCGACCTTCGGCGACATGCCGGAGATCGAGATCATCCTCGTCGAGGCGCATGAGCCGCTGGGACCGTCGGGAGCCAAGGGCATCGGCGAACCGGCGCTGATCCCGACCGCTCCCGCAATTTTCTCGGCGGTACGCCATGCCGTGGGTGTGATTCCGAGGAAAGCGCCACTGCTGCCGCACAGGCTGTGGGAGTTGATGCGGGGGAGCAAGACATCACTACTCTTTCCGAAACTACCCTCTCCGAACGCTCCGCCAAGTTCGGTGCCGCCGAAGGTGACGACGGCATCATCCGCTGCGATGCCTGTCCTGTGCTGTGCCGCATCCGGCCTGGCCGCTCCGGAGCCTGCGCCCGCTATGCCAATCAGGATGGATTGCTGATCCGCACTGATCCCGTCGTATTGCTGGAGATGGCTGTAGAGGATGGCCAGAAGCTTGTGCCCTTCACCGGTGCCAGCGAGGACTGGGACGGCAACCTGCTGAATCCTGCCCGCGCTTTCGTCACCGGCATTGGCGCAGGCACGACCTATCCCGACTACAAGCCCGCGCCATTCATCGTTAGCCAGCAGCACGACGGCGTCGACACCGTCACCGTCGTGACAGAGGGCATTTTCAGCTATTGCGGCGTCAAGGTGAAAATCGACACCGACAGGCATCTTGGCCCGGAGACTGCCGCGATCCGTTGTGCTGGCGAGCAGGTTGGCCATGTCACAACTGCGGAATACGGTTCACAGATGCTGTCGCTCGGCGGTGTGCGGCATCTCACCGGCGGCTCGAAGAAAGAGGGCAATGTCACCTGCGAAACATTGCTGAAGCTCTGCAACGGCGAGCCCGCGGAACTCACAATCGACAATGGACATGCTGTCATCGTACAGGCCGGGCAAGCGCCCATCGTCGATGGCAAGGCGGAGCGCCGCATGCGCGTGGGCTGCGGTTCCGCGACCGTCGGCATCTTTGCGAAACAATGGCTTGGGCTCGTGGACGAGGTGATCGTCGTCGATGACCACATCACCGGCGTGCTGACCGAGCATCAGGCGGGCCGGGTGCTGGGCATGCGCCCCGGCGGCATCCGCGTGAAGGGCCGCAAATCCACGCCGGGCCGCTATTTTCAGGTGGCGAATCCCGGAATGGGCTGGGGTGGCACGGATATCACCGATCCCATGTCGATCATCCAGCGGATCGACCCCACAGTGGCGTGGCCCGGCATGCGGCTGCTGCTGACCTCCACCACGGGGGAAGACGCATTGTGGTGCGTGCTGGACGAGAACCTCGTGCCGCAGCCCTCCGCAATGCCTGCCGAGGTGCGCACAGTGGTGGACCGTATCGGCGAGAATTGCGAGCCCTCGGTCTGCACCGTGATGTTCATGGCCGGGGCGGGCGGCAGCCTGCGTGCCGGTGTCACTGAAAACCCTGTCCTCCTCACGCGCTCCGTGCAGGATGGCACGACGAAGGTCAC
>CAXTUM010000480.1:0-3103 GCA_964247205.1 uncultured Beijerinckiaceae bacterium | reverse complement strand
CGCGACAATTTCCGCAGCCGGGGCTACGACAACCCCTATGGCGGGTTCAAGAACGAAGGCATGCTGGGCTCGATCCTCGGTGGGCTGCTGCAGGGTGCGGTGCAAGGGGCCATTCTTCGCGATGCACTGAAGGACGGCTACCGCCAGCGCGATAACCCCTGGGGCGGTGGTGGTGGTAACTCCGGCGGATCGGTCTTCGGGCCTTGGACCGCCCCGAACAACTCACCGACACCACCGTCATCCGGCGGCCAGTGGGTGCCGCCATGGCTCGATGGCGGATCGTCCGGTGGTGGCGGCGGAAGCTGGGGCGGGGGTGGTGGTGATTCAGGCGGCGGTGGCGGCGGAGGGGATGGCTTCTCCACGGGCGGAGGCGTTTGAACCGGCGCTAAAGACACGCTGGACGAGCGCCTTGAGGCTCAGCGCGAAGGCCGTGCCTGCAATCGCGAAGATTCCCCAGATCCAGCCGTGCAGGCTTCCCGAGACGATGCCGGAGAAGAACGCGCCAATATTGCAGCCGACCGACAATCTCGCGCCGAAGCCCATCACGATACCGCCGATCATCGCCAGCGCGAGGCCCTTCAGTGGCAGACCGCCGCGCAGGGCAAACTTTCCCGTGATAGCCGCAGCCAGCATCGCACCCGCGATGGTGCCGAGATCCACGACCGAGGCGGCATCGGCAAAGATGCTCTTCTCCAGAATATCCGGGTTTGCCGCCCAATGGCCCCAGAAGGTCACGTCTTCAACCGTCAGAGCCACGAGCTTCGAGCCCCAGAGCGCATAGGCCGAGATCAGCGCCCATGGACGACCCGAGAGCAGTACGATCAGGATAGCGGCAATGCCAAGGCCGACAGCGCCCCACAGCAGCGGCCAGCGGCCAAGAAGGCTGGTTTCCCGCGTGCGATCCGACAAAAAGCCTTCGATCTGGCCCCGTCGGTGCTTTTCATAGACCATTGCCAGCGTGATGGCGAAAGCCGATGTCAGAAGATGCGCGCCAACCGCGCCGAAACCACCGAGGCTGTGCGTGAGGGAGACAGTCGGCAGGATCGGCCATACCGACCATGTCTCGAATGTGCCGACCGCCCCTGTTACGCCGATGACAAAGCCGATGATGGTCACAAGGCTCTTCAGGCTGCCGCTGCCCGCCGCAAACATCGATCCGGAGGCGCAGGCACCCGCGATCTGCATGCCGATGCCGAAGAGAAATGCGCCCAGCACTACCGCGACGCCTACCGGCGCCAGCGCGCCCTTGTAGGCCCCGCCGCCAAAGGCGATAAGCGGCAGAACGATTGCGCCCACTACCGCGAACATCAGCAGCTGCACACGCAGGCCATGCGTCCGACCCTCCAGCACCAGCGCGCGCCACGACGCTGTGAAGCCGAACGAAGCCTGCAACAGCGAGACGCCGGCCAGCGCGCCAGCCAATGCAAGGCCTGCCATCGCAAAGCCGCCGTTCTGGAAGCCGAGGATCGTGACCGTACCCAGCGCAAGGGTTGCGGCAAGGGTCGGCAACGGCTGAAGCGAGCGGGCGAGTTGCATAATCTACATCCTTAGATGTTTTAATTTCTCATATATACATAATTCTTAGAGTAATTTCAATAATCCACATTTCACATAATTTTTTGATTGAATCGCCCCGTTTGGCAGTGCAGCCAAAACCCGCTAAATCGTGCCAATGCAGCAAATACCGCCCCAGAAAATCGCCGCCCGCATCGAAGGTCTTTTCCGCACCGTCAATCCGCAAAATTTCGAGACGACCGCGGCGGACAGCCTGATTCTGGGCTTCGAGGGCATCGCGGGCGATCGCCACGGCGGCTTCACGCGGCGCTCCGGCGGGCGCGAGCCGTGGTATCCGCGCGGCACAGAGATGCGCAACGAGCGTCAGCTCAGCCTGCTGGCACCGGATGATCTGGTTGCCATCGCTAGGGGCATGGAGGTACCGGAGATCAGGCCGGAATGGATCGGCGGCAACCTGCTGGTCAGCGGCATCCGGGATTTCACCCTGCTGCCGCCGCGCACGTGCCTGTTTTTCGAAGGCGGCGTGACGATCCGGATCGACGGGTTGAATGTGCCCTGCCGCTTTTCAGGGCGATCCGTTGCTGCGCATTATCCGGAGCAAAAAGGACTGGATATCGCCTTTGTGCGCGCCGGGAAACACGCACGCGGGCTGGTGGGCTGGGTGGAGAAACCGGGTGTGATCAGAGCGGGTGAGATGCTGGAGGCGCGGGTGCCCGAACAATGGGTTTATGGCGGTTAAGCCGTCATCACCTGACCCGCTTCACCACACCCCGAACAGCGCCCGTGCATCTCGATCACCTGGCCGCGCGGCATGAAATGCTGGCCTTTCGCCACGCTGGCCATGGCTTTCGACACGGCATCCGACGTTGATTCCTGCACGCGCCCGCATTGATCGCAGATCATGAAAACCACGACCTCGTCTGTACCGTGCAGATGCGGACAGGCCACGAAGGCGTTGCGGCTTTCGATCTTGTGGGCGAGGCCCGCTTCCAGCAGGAAATCCAGCGCGCGGTAGACGGAGATCGGGGCGAGGCGCTTGTGGCCGTTGCCCGCCAGAATCTCGATCAGGTCATAGGCGCCCAAGGCCTGCCGACTCTTCGCCAGCGCCTCGAAGACATGGCGGCGCGTGTCGGTGAGGCGCAGGCCCTTGCTGGCGCAATGCGCTTCGGCTTCAGCCACCGGATCATGGTGGTGATCATGCCCGTGGTCATGATGATGATCGGCCAAGGCGTTTCTCCTGTCCACCTACCCTAGCGGTTGATCTGCCGCCACACCAACATGGCAGCGGCAAGGTCCTCGATCGCCGTACCGACGGACTTGAACAGCGTGATATCACCTGGTTTGCGCTCCGGCTTCACGCTGCCGCGGCAGAGATCGAAGAGATCGCCGCGCACATCCGCCTTGGTGATGACGCCATCGGCCAGCGGCTGCACGATGTCACCGCCCTCTTTCAGTGCGCCGCCGCGCGTGTCGACATAAATCTGAGCCCGGCGGACGCAATCATCGTCGCTCTCGCGCATGGCAGGGTTGTAGGCCCCGACGAGATCAAGATGCGCGCCAGACTTCAGCCAGGTCCCCTTCACCAGCG
>CAXTUM010000479.1:0-3105 GCA_964247205.1 uncultured Beijerinckiaceae bacterium | reverse complement strand
GTCCCATGCCCTGCGTGAGGGCGACATTCAGGCACGCCGCGCTTACCTACAGTCGATCATCGACAGGATTGAGGTGGGCCGTGATCATGTATCGATTGTTGGTCGAAAAGTTGCCCTCGAAGCCGCCGTCAATAGCCGCGTTGCGGCGAACGGAAATGTTCGAGGTTTTGACCGTGAATGGCGCACCCGACACGATTCGAACGTGTGACCTTTGCCTTCGGAGGGCAACGCTCTATCCAGCTGAGCTACGGGTGCCTGAAATGCACATAACTGATCCCGAGGCGGGGGGCAACGCCCTGTTTCAGACCGTGTAATGTTTCAATGAAACACAGGCCGGTCTGCGAACCGGATGGTTTCCGAGGTTTCGACGATCACGGGCTTGGGGCCGCGGCTTGTCTTGCCGTGAACGACGATGGCGAAGAACGACACGACGATGAGGATGGCGGCTGCGGCGCGGCGGGTTGCCGTGGTCCCGGCGGTTGCGCCTGTCCGGATTGTCAGCGTCGCCATGACCGGTCTCCGCGTGGTGAAGCGGCGGGATTGCCTGCTTCATGCGGATGCCTTGGCAAGGTCTGGGCGGTTTTTGCCTACGTTATGTCAAAAGCGGAATTATAATCCGTCGAACAGCGCGCTCGAGATGTAACGCTCTGCGAAACTGGGGATGATCACAACGATGGTCTTGCCGTCCATGCCGTCGCGGCTGGCCAGCTCCAGCGCCGCCGCCATCGCTGCACCGGACGAAATGCCGCCGGGAATGCCCTCGCTCTTCGCCAGCAGCCGCGAGGTGTCGAAAGCCGTCTGGTTGCCGACCGTGATGACCTCGTCGATCAGGCTGCGGTCCAGGATATCCGGCACGAAGCCCGCGCCGATGCCCTGAATCTTGTGGGGGCCGGGCGTGCCGCCGGAGAGCACAGGTGAATCCTCGGGCTCCACTGCCACGATCCGGATCGCCGGGTTGTACTTCTTGAGCACCGAGCCGACGCCGGTGATGGTGCCGCCGGTGCCGACGCCGGAAACGAAGATATCCACCTTGCCCTGCGTGTCGTTCCAGATCTCCTCCGCCGTGGTCACGCGGTGGATCGCGGGGTTGGCGGGGTTCTGGAACTGCTGGGGAATGATGGCGCCTTTCGTTTCGCGCTGCAGTTCTTCCGCCTTCGCAATAGCGCCCTTCATGCCCTGCGCGGCAGGCGTCAGCACGATTTCGGCGCCGAGGAAGGCCAGCATCTTGCGGCGTTCGATCGACATGGTCTCCGGCATGGTGAGAATGAGGCGATAGCCGCGCGCTGCTGCCACGAAGGCCAGTGCAATGCCGGTGTTGCCGGACGTCGGCTCAATGAGGATGCCGCCGGGCTTCAGTTTGCCCGATGCCTCCAGCGCATCGATCATGGAGACGCCGATGCGGTCCTTCACGCTGGCAAGCGGGTTGAAAAACTCCAGTTTGGCCAGAATGGAGGCCTTGGCTTTGCGGTTCTTCGCCAGCCTGCCGATCCGCACCAGCGGTGTATTGCCGATGGTGTCGGTGATGGACTCATAGATTCGGCCACGACCGGGTTTGGGGCTGGTTGTCATCGGGGTGTTTCTCTCGACAATCGTCATCTGGCAGAACGCGACGGCAGGCTAGCAATTCAACACCGTGGTGTCGATGCCATTCCTATTTTACGTTGATTGTCTGGATAAACAGGTGAAGCGCTTCAGATCGCGAAATCGACGGTCTGGTTGTGGTCACTTGCAAAGACCTTTTTCTGGTCTGCACTGTGGCAAAGGTCCTCGATTGTGTACGTGTCAAGGCTGGTGAGGAACGATGCTCCGGCCACTTTCACGGCAGGGCCGACGACCAGATCGACCAACTGCGATTCGGGTTCGACCATCTCGTTGTCCTCATCCTGGGAAGACATGGCGGCGCGCACGACATCGCCGGCCGTGATCTTGCGGCGTTCCTTGGCGAGTTCGTAGCCGCCGCGCGGGCCGCGCACGCCTTTGAGGATGCCGGAGCGCACCAGCGCCTGAAGCAGCGTTTCGAGATGGCGCGGCGGCAGATGGTGGCGGGCCGCCAGCATCTTGGCTGCAACCGGCCCGGGGCGGGCGTGCATGGCGATATCAACCACGGCGGCGATGCCCAGCATGCTGCGGCGCGACAGAAGAATCATTGCGTAGCTCCCTCAACCCTGTCCGGTGGACCCGAACCCGCCATCGCCGCGAGCGCTTGTTTCCAGCGCAGACACCGCAACCAGTTGCACTTGCATGACCGGCGCGATCACCAGCTGGGCAATGCGCAGGCCACGGGTCACAACAAACGGCTCCTGTCCGTGATTCACCAGCAGAACCTTGATTTCTCCCCGGTAATCCGCATCCACGGTTCCCGGCGTGTTCAGCACGGTCACGCCGTGTTTCACCGCCAGTCCGGAACGCGGCCTCACCTGGGCTTCGTATCCCTGTGGCAACTGGAGCGCGATGCCTGTCGGGACAAGGGCTCTTTCACAATTTTTTATGGTAATTTGTTCATCAGCTCCGATGGCGGCCATCAGGTCGAGGCCTGCGGCGCCAGCGGATTGCGCTGCAGGCAGAGGCATATCAGCGCCGTGCGGCAGCCGCTGGACAGAAATCTGGAGCAACTCGCTCATTGTTTCAGCATGGCGGCCAAACGCGCGACCAGCCGCTCGGCAATGGCGGCCTTGCTCATGGTCGGCCAGCTCTCGATACCTTTCGCGCCCACGAGATGCACAGTGTTGCTGGCCTGGCCCATGACGCCGCCCGGTGTTTCACCCGTGGTGCTGACATCATTGGCAACGATAAGATCACAGCCCTTGTTTGCAAGCTTGGCCTGCGCGTAGGCCGTGACATTGCTGGTTTCGGCTGCAAACCCGACGACGATACGGGGCCTGTCCTTGGTGCGTCTGGCCACACCCGCCAGGATATCGGGGTTTTCGGCCAGTGCGAGGGCAGGGGGCTCATCCTTGCTCTTCTTGAGCTTCTCGCCAGCGGCGGAATGGACATGCCAGTCTGCTACAGCTGCCGCGCCGATGAAGATATCGCAAGGAAGGGCCGCTTCCACCGCCGCCTGCATTTCGCGGGCGGTTTCCACATGGGCCGTGCTGACGCCGAAAG
>CAXTUM010000478.1:0-3117 GCA_964247205.1 uncultured Beijerinckiaceae bacterium | reverse complement strand
TTGCCCAGAGCGCCGAGTTCAAGGCCGTCGCTGAAACCTTCAAGAAGCTGAAGGACTTCATCGATCCGGGTGCGCCCGGCCGAAACTGGAATGACGCCGCAGCGCTCGTGATCCAGGGCAAGGCCGGCATGCATGTTAATGGCGACTGGGCCAAGGGCGAATTCGTCGCCGCAGGCAAGGTTGCAGAGAAGGATTATGGGTGCGTCGTGCTCGCCAGCAGCGGCACAGGCTATGTGATGGGCGGCGATGTCTTCGCCTTTCCAAAGCCGAAAGACGCGGCCTCCGCGAAGGCGCAGGCCATTCTGGCAAAAGTCATGCTTGATCCGGTGACGCAGATTGAATTCGCGAAGAAGAAGGGATCGATTCCGGTGCGTCATGATATCGACGTCTCATCGCTGGATTCCTGCGCCCAGAAAGCCGTTAAGTGGATCGGCGAAAAATCGGCGCAGCTCCCCTCACAGGAACTTCTGTCGCCTCCGGCCCAGACCGGCGCGATGGAGGACGCGATCTCGCAGTTCTGGAACACGCCTGCGATGACGGCGGAGCAGTTCGTCGAGAAGGTCGTCGGCGTTCTCAAACAGCAATACTGAACTGACGATTCGCAGCCTCGCGGGCATCTCCTGCGGGGCTATTTCTGAAACGGTGTTCGCAGAGGTGCGCTGATGCGCCTGCCCTTCCCGCGTCTGGCCTCCCGCGCCTCGGCGATGCTGGCGCTCCTGCCCGCCTTTCTCGTGCTGCTGGTGGTTTATGTCGGCAGCACAGGCTGGACAGTGTGGATGTCCTTCACCAGTTCGCGGATGCTGCCGAACAACAATTTCGTCGGCCTTCGCAACTACGAAGTTTTGTTCAATAACGACCGCTGGATTGTGTCCGTCCACAATCTGGTGATTTTCGGCACGCTCTTCGTGCTTGCCGCTCTGGCGCTGGGCTTCCTGCTGGCGATCGCCATCGACCAGAAGGTGCGTGCGGAAGACACGTTGCGCTCGACGTTTCTCTATCCCTACTCGATGTCTTTCGTGGTGACCGGCCTTGTCTGGCAGTGGCTGCTCAATCCCACGCACGGCATCCAGAAACTGGTGCGCGGCTGGGGATTTCCGGATTTCACCTTCGACTGGATCGTGCAGCAGGAGACCGCAATCTACTGCCTCGTCATCGCAGGTGTGTGGCATGCGGCGGGGCTGGTCATGGCGATCATGCTGGCAGGACTGCGCGGCATCGACGAGGATATCTGGAAGGCCACCCGCATCGATGGCCTGCCTCCTTGGCGCGTCTATCTCTCCATCGTCATTCCGATGATGGGGGCGAGCTTCGCCACCGCAGCCGTGCTGCTCTCGACCAGCGTCGTGCGCCTCTATGATCTCGCGGTGTCGATGACCAACGGTGGCCCCGGCCTTGCCTCGGAAGTGCCTGCGAAATTCGTGATGGACCACTTGTTCGAGCGCGGCAATATCGGCCTCGCAACGGCAGCAGCCTCCACCATGCTGATCACCGTGATCGCGGTTGTCGCGCCCTACATGTACATGCGCAGCCGCCGCGCCGCCAACGGCGGGGGCCATTGATGAGCGACGCAAGCGTTATTCAGGCAGGTGTGGTCCCGACAGGCCCGAGACCGAAGCAGCTGACTGCAGCACGCTGGGGTATTTACGCCTTCCTCCTGATCACGGCGCTGTTTTTCGTCGTGCCGCTCTACGTGATGCTGGTGACCTCGCTGAAATCCATGGAGGAAATCCGGCTCGGCAACATCATCGCATTGCCTTCCGCTATCTCTTTCGATGCCTGGATCAAGGCGTGGTCCTCGGCCTGCACCGGGCTCAATTGCAACGGCATCCAGGTCGGCTTCTTCAACTCCGTGAAGATCCTGATCCCATCGGTCGGCGTGTCGATCCTCGTGGGTTCGCTGACAGGCTATGCGCTGTCGTTCTGGCGGGTGAAGGGGGCAGATGTGCTCTTTGCCGCCATGATGATCGTCGCCTTTATCCCCTACCAGATTTTCATCTATCCGCTGGTGCGCGTCTTTGCCGTCATCGGGCTCGGCCAGTCACTGGCAACCATTGTGATCATCCACACGATCTTCGGCCTGCCGACGATGACGCTGCTGTTTCGCAACTACTTCGCCTCGCTGCCGCAGGAGCTGTTCAAGGCGGCCCGTATCGACGGAGCCAGCTTCTTCCAGATCTACTGGTCGATCATGATGCCGATGGCGATCCCGATGATTGTCGTGGCCGTCATCCTGCAGGTCACCGGCATCTGGAATGACTTCATCCTGGGGCTTGTCTTCGCCGGACGGGACAATCTGCCGATGACCGTGCAGCTCAACAACATCGTCAACTCGACGCAGGGCGAGCGGGCCTACAATGTCGATATGGCGGCGACACTGCTGACGGCGCTGGTGCCGCTTGTGGTCTACTTCGGCTCCGGCCGCTGGTTCGTGCGCGGCATCGCTGCGGGCGCGGTGAAAGGTTAGGCCATGAGCGCGCGGTCCAATGTCGAAATCAGAGATGTGAGCATCGGCTTCGGCACCGTGAAGGTGCTGGAGAATCTCAATCTGGACATCGCGCAATCCGAGTTTCTCGTGCTTCTGGGACCCTCCGGCTGCGGCAAGTCCACTCTGCTCAATGCCATTGCCGGATTGATCGACATCAGGGACGGCCAGATCTGGATCGGCGGGAGGAACGTCACGTGGGAAGAGCCGAAGGACCGCGGCATCGCCATGGTGTTCCAGTCCTATGCGCTGTATCCCCGCATGAGCGTGCGCGGCAACATGTCGTTCGGCCTGAAGGTGGCGGGAACACCGGCGTCGGACATCGAAAAGCGCGTGTCGGACGCAGCCCAGATGCTGAAGCTCACGGACTTGCTGGACCGCAAGCCCGCAGCGCTCTCGGGCGGGCAGCGCCAGCGCGTCGCCATCGGCCGGGCCCTGGTGCGTAATGTCGGCGTCTATCTGTTCGACGAGCCGCTCTCGAACCTTGACGCCCAGTTGCGGGCGGAGTTGCGGGTGGAGATCAAACGGCTTCACGCGCGTCTTGGTGCGACCATGATCTATGTCACCCATGACCAGATCGAAGCGCTGACGCTCGCCGACCGCATCGCCGTGATGCAGGGCGGCGTCATTCAGCA
>CAXTUM010000477.1:0-3121 GCA_964247205.1 uncultured Beijerinckiaceae bacterium | reverse complement strand
AGACGCACCAGCTGCATTCCGCCGTGGTAATCGCCCGCAACAACAAGACCGTTGCGAGCTTCGTGGGCACGGCCAAACTCACCATGCGCAAGCTGACGCCCGCCATGATCGGGCTTTATCTCGATGCGGCAGGATCGGCCGTGACGGAAAGTGTCGGCGGCTATCAGCTGGAGCGTACCGGCGTGCATCTCTTCCGCAAGGCGAGCGGCGATCATTCCACCATCCTGGGCCTGCCCATGCTGGAGACGCTGGCGCACTTCAGGGTGCTCGGCCTTGTGGCGCAGTAGGGCGCAACCATGGTGATTCTCGGTCTCACCGGTTCGATCGGCATGGGGAAATCCACGACAGCGGCGATGTTTCGTGACCTTGGCGTGCCCGTGCATGATTCGGATGCGACGGTGCACCGGCTTTATTCCGGAGATGCAGCGCCACTGATCGAAGCCGCCTTTCCCGGTGTCGTGGAGGGCGGCACCGTCAACCGTACCCTGCTGGGCCAGCGTGTTTTGGGTGATCCTGACGGTATGAAACGTCTGGAAGCCATCGTGCATCCGCTCGTGCGGGTGCAGGAGCAGGCTTTCCTGAAAGCCGCCGCCGCCAGCCGCGCCCCTGTCGCCGTTGTCGATATCCCTCTGCTGTTTGAAACGAAGGGAGAAAACCGCGTCGATGCCATCGCGGTGGTCACGGCCTCGCCCGAGGTCCAGCGCCAGCGTGTGCTTACCCGCCCCGGAATGAATGAAGAGCGGTTCAGGCACATTCTCGCGCGGCAGGTGCCGGATGCAGAAAAACGTGGCCATGCGCATTTTGTGGTGGATACAGGCCGGGGGCTGGATCACGCGAGACAACAGGTCCGTGATATCCTGCGCGCCCTGGCCGGCATGACCGGCGCGATTCGGAAGCCCTGATGCGCGAAATCATCTTCGATACGGAAACCACCGGCCTCAGCCCGCGCGAGGGGCATCGCCTCGTGGAAATCGGCTGCATCGAGGTGGAGAACCGCTTCCCCACGGGGCGTGTGTTTCACAAATACCTCAACCCCGAGCGGGACATGCCCCTCGAGGCCTTCGAGATTCACGGGCTGTCCAGCGAGTTCCTCAAGGACAAGCCGCTTTTTGCCGCCGTCGCAGACGAATTCTGGGACTTTCTCGATGGCGCGCAGCTCGTGGCGCATAACGCCGGGTTCGACATGGGCTTCATCAACGCGGAGTTCGCGCGCGTCGGCAAGCCCGCGATCAGCATGGAGCGCGTGGTCGATACCGTGCAGCTCGCGCGCCGCAAGTTCCCCGGTGCCAAGGCTTCGCTCGACGCTCTCTGCGACCGTTTCGGCATCAGCAATGCCCACCGCGTCAAGCACGGAGCCCTGCTCGATGCCGAGATTCTGGCCGAGGTCTATTCGGAACTGCTGGGCGGCAAGCAGGCTGCGATGATGCTGGATTCGGGCTCCCGGCCGCAAACCGGCGCTGTGACAACGGCGGTGGTGCTTCCGATGGCGCGGCCCGAGCCTCTCACGCCGCTGCTGAATGACACGGAAATCGCGGCCCATGCCGCTTTCGTCGCCGGAATGGGTGAGAAAGCGCTGTGGAACCGCTACATCAAGCGTGAGGGTTAATCCTCGCGCTTCGCGAGCTTGGTGAACTTCTTCATCACCCGGTCGCGCTTCAGCTTCGACAGATAGTCGATGAACAGCTTGCCATCGAGATGATCAATCTCGTGCTGGAGGCATGTCGCGAGCAGGCCGTCGGCATCGATCTCGTGGATCTTGCCCTTGTCGTCCATGTAGCGCACCCTGACCGAAGAGGGGCGTTCGACCTTCTCGTAATATTCAGGAATCGAGAGGCAGCCTTCCTCGTAGGTCGATTTTTCCTCCGAAGCCGAGAGGATTTCCGGGTTGATATAGATCACCGGCTCTTTCGGCGCGTCCTTCTTGGCGAGATCGATCACCACGATCCGCTCTGCGACCCCGATCTGGATCGCGGCGAGACCAATGCCGGGCGCATCATACATCGTTTCCAGCATGTCATCCGCCAGCTGCCGGATGTCCTTGCTGACCGAGAGGACGGGCTTCGAGACGAGCCGCAATTGCGTATCGGGGATGGTGAGGATCGTGCGGAGCGCCATGGTGTCTCGAAAATCAGGTCGTTCGACAGCAACTAGTGGCGCGCCAGCGGTTTGAGAAGCGAAAAAACACACAAAAGACGGTCAGGCCGCTTCCAGTGCTCTTCTGACAGCCATCGGATCATGGCCGATCACCACGAGATAGGCCCGTGTTGGCCCCTCCGGAACCCGTTTGCCCTGCTCCCAGTGGCGCAAGGTGTGGATGCTGAAACCGAAGAGCTGTGCAAATTCCTCCTGCGTCATGCCGAGCCGGTGGCGGATGTCCCGCACGTTCGGCGTCCGGGAGGCATGCACACGATAAAGCTCGGGATCAGCCGGGCCATTGGCATACGCAATGGCTTCCTCCAGACCGCGCCGGATGCTGTCGGCTGTCTTTGTCATCGCTTTGTCTCCTTTCGATAGTGTTTCACCAGAACATCCACGAGCTGACGGAAAAGCTCGCGGTCATCATGCGACAGGTCGGCTTTATCGTTCTTGGTAAAAACAGTCAGGACAAAGAGCGGCATATCCGGATCGTGGTAGTAATAAATGACCCGCGCGCCACCCCGCTTTCCCCGGGACGAAGCGGACCACCGCAGTTTCCGCAAGCCACCAGTGCCCTGGATCAGGTCACCTGCCATCGGATGGCTCGCCAGAAAATCCACAAGCCTGTTTCTTTCGCCATCGTCAAAGAGCCTGGCACTTTGCCGGATGAACTCCGGCATTTCCACAACGGTAATCGGCTTTGCATCTTCCACTGGCACATACTAGTCCAATGGGCTAGTTTTGAAAAGACAGAGATTTTGAACGGGAAACGCAGGCGAAATGTTCCACCTTCGTTCGACTTTCCCGCATAAGCCGGTTACATTTCCGGCCATGAACGACACGATCCTGATTCTCGGCCAGACTCCGGTCACCATGCGCGATCTGATGATTGCGGGCGCGGTGCTGGCGATGATCCTGCTGGTCGCGCTGGTCTGGATGATGGCGAAGGCCAATACGGCGCGCGCGCTGGAAGCTGCGGCGTCTG
>CAXTUM010000476.1:0-3122 GCA_964247205.1 uncultured Beijerinckiaceae bacterium | reverse complement strand
CCCAGGCGACCTTCATGCCGCGCCCGCCGCCGCCGGCCGCTGCTTTCACCAGAACCGGATAGCCGATGCTGGCCGCCACCTTTTTGGCCTCGTCGTCATCCGTTATGCCGCCATCCGATCCGGGCACGCAGGGAATCCCGAGCCTGCGCGCCGTACGCTTGGCCTCGATCTTGTCGCCCATGGTGCGTATATGCTCCGCCTTGGGTCCAATGAATGCGATCTTGTGGCCGGCGAGGATCTCCGCGAACCGTGCATTCTCCGAAAGGAAGCCGTAGCCGGGATGCACAGCATCTGCGCCCGTGATCTCGCAGGCCGCGATGAGGGAAGGAATGTTGAGATAGCTGTCGCGCGCAGCCGGAGGGCCGATGCAGACGCTCTCGTCCGCAAGACGCACGTGCATTGCGTTGGCGTCCGCCGTGGAATGGACGGCCACTGTGGCGATGCCCAGTTCCTTGCACGCCCGCAGCACGCGCAGGGCAATTTCACCCCGGTTTGCGATCAGAACCTTGTCGAACATAGGCTTGCCGCCCCCGATCATTCGATCACGAACAAGGTCTGGCCGAATTCGATCGGTTGGCCGTCCTCAATGAGAATTGAAGTGACTGTGCCTGCCTTCGGCGCCACGATGTCGTTGAAGGTCTTCATGGCTTCGATCAGCATGAGCTTGTCTCCCGCCTTCACGACCGAACCGAGTTCTACGAAGTTTTTCGCTTCAGGCGAAGCCTTGCGGTAGCCCGTGCCAACCATCGGCGATTTGACTGCACCGGGATGGGCTGATGCTTCGGCGGCGGCGGGCACCACTGCCTTTGCGGCAGAAACTGATACCGCGAGAGGTGAGGGGGGCGATGCGTGCTGAGGCGCCATCATCACAGGTGCAGTTGCAGTTGCGCTTTGGCGTGCAACGCGCACCTTGAGGTCGCCCTTGCTAACCTCGATCTCGCCAACATTGGTCTCAGTCAGCAACTGCGCAATGGCGCGGACCAGGTCCGTATCGATGGCATAAGCCGACTTTGCAACTCCCTTGGCAGGCGCGGCTGGTTTTTTTGCGGCGGGTTTCTTGACGCCTTTCGCAGCTGGAGCTTTAGCCATTGAGGTCAGATCCTTGATAATGCTATGCTTTTCGGGATTTCAGCCAAAATTCCAGCGCAAATGACTTGGCCGAGTCTGTCCAAGCGCACAGTCTTTTAACTGACAGGGCATTGAAGGGAAACCCGCTTTATCCCGGAAGTTGTGGAACCCGCTGTTGCGGCGCTTCTAACAAGCGTTCTTGCCGCATTTGCGGATGTTGTCGATGCGGGTCTTGAGATCGGCAAAGCCGACGGCGCCCACCACGATCTCGTCACCCACCACGTAAGACGGCGTTCCGGTCAGGCCCAGAGCATCGGCGATCTGGACATTCTCGTCGATAGCCATGCGCACTGAAGGGCTGTCCACGTCCTTTGCAAGCCGGGCCATATCGGCTCCAGCATCCTTGGCGGCATCAAGCGCCTGCTGCTTGCCGATATTGCCGCGTACTGTCAGCAGCTTCTGATGGAAACCCCAGAGTTTGTCAGGTGAAAGCTGCTGCTTTGCCGCCAGCGCCACGGTCGCGGCTTCAACGGAGCCCTGGCCCAGCACTGGGAAATCCTTAGTGATCACGCGGACATTTTTGTCCTCCGCAACCATCTTTTGAAGGTCACCCAGCGCCCGCTTGCAGAAGCCGCAGTTGTAATCAAAGAATTCTATGATCGTGACGTCGCCATTGGGATTGCCGAAGGAGACGTTATGCTTGGCGGTGAACAACGGACCCGTCTTGTCCTGGGTGATTTTCAGCCGCGCCTGCTGATCATTTTCTTTCTGGCGGCGCTCCAGCTCCAGCATGGCTTCCTGGATGACCTCTGGATTCTTGAGCAGGTATTCCTTGATGACAGCGCGGATTGCATCCTTCTGTCCGTCGTTGAAGGACGAGGTCTGTGCCTGCGCAGCCTGGAATGGCAGGATCACCATAAGGGCAAGGGCAGCAAGGGTCGCGCGCAAATTCATCGAGGGGTGCTCCAGCGGTCAGGATTGCTTAACTTGATTAAGAATGTCATCCGCCTTCAACCAGGCAGGAGTGCCTTCCTTGAGACCTGCTTTGGCTCGTCTGGCAAGCCTTTTCGCCTCGTCCTGCTGTCCTGAAAGGGCATAGCCCTGGGCAGCAGAAAGTGCGGCCATGGCGTCATTGCCCTTCGCCGCATAGGCACGGGCGAGATACTGGAAGGTGTCGGGTGAATCCTGATCCCGCTGTGATGCTGTCGTCAGTTCCTTGATTGCAGCATCGGCATCCTTCACGTCACCGGTCGAAACCAGCGCATGACCCAGCATGGCGCGGATCAGCGGCTGACCCGGTGCCATCCCGACAGCCTTTCGCAATGGCCCGACGGCTTCGCGGGCGCGGCCAGCCTCCAGCAGCGATTGCCCTTTCAGTTCCCAGAAATAGGGATTTCCGGGCTGCGACGCGATCAGCCCATCGATCTGTGCCTGTGCTGTCTGCGGACTGCCGAAGCGATAGGCAGAAATCGCGCGGGCATAACGTGCGGCAAGCGATGTGTCGGTCGGGGCGTAGCGCCGGGACAATTCTTCAGGCCGCGACATGTAGCCCAGGAGTTTGGCCCTTGCGAGATCATGCCTGGCCTTCAGTGCGGGCGAATCCGGCTTGTTGAAATGCGGGCTCTGCTGCGCCTCGTCTTTCAGGGCTGCGATCCGTTCAGGCGCCATTGGATGGCTCTGCTGATAGGGATCTGCCCCGGCCCGGCGGAAGAGCGATTCATCCGAGAAGCGCTGGAACGTCTCCAGCATTCCCTTCGTGCTCTGTCCCGTCTGGTTGAGATAGCGCAAGGCAGCCTTGTCCGCCGCCTGTTCCTCGCCGCGCTGGTAGGCCAACAGCGAACGCTTGGCCATCTCAAGCGGCCCGGTGATCGCGCCCATCGGACCTGTACCGCTCATGCCGACCTGTCCGCTGCGTGAGCCTGCCACAACAGCGCCAGCCCCCAGCAGCATGCCGGCGACCGCCATGATCTGGGCACGCTCCAGCTGTTCGCGCAGGCGAAACAGATGCCCCCCCGCTATATGCCCTGCCTCATGCGCCATGACGCCGATAACCT
>CAXTUM010000475.1:0-3122 GCA_964247205.1 uncultured Beijerinckiaceae bacterium | reverse complement strand
GGGTCGTCTGCACGCGCGGCTCGGTCAAGCCGCACGAGAAGTGCAAGGCTGAGGTTTACATCCTCACCAAGGAAGAGGGCGGTCGTCATACCCCGTTCTTCACCAACTATCGTCCCCAGTTCTATTTCCGCACGACGGATGTGACCGGCATGGTCAAGCTTCCCGAGGGCACCGAAATGGTGATGCCTGGCGATAACGTGTCGTGCGAAGTCGAATTGATCACGCCGATCGCCATGGAAGAGAAGCTGCGTTTCGCCATCCGCGAAGGTGGCCGCACGGTGGGCGCAGGCGTCGTCGCCTCGATCATCGAATAATTGAACTAACCCTGGGGAGCGCGCCGTTCAGGCGGCACGCTCTTCGTCGTCACGGAACAAACTGTTCCAGGCAAGGATTTGCGGGACTGCGATGAACGGACAAACCATCAGAATTCGCCTCAAGGCGTTCGACCATCGCGTGCTCGATAACTCGACACGTGAGATCGTCTCGACGGCGAAGCGGACAGGCGCGCAAGTGCGTGGCCCCATCCCGCTTCCAACCATCATTGAGAAGTTCACGGTGAACCGTTCCCCGCATATCGATAAAAAGGCGCGGGAACAGTTTGAAATCAGAACCCACAAGCGTGTTCTCGACATCGTCGATCCCACGCCGCAGACGGTCGATGCTTTGATGAAGCTCGACCTGGCGGCTGGCGTCGATGTCCAGATCCGTCTGTGATTGTGTGACCTCCTCTGCAAAGGAATAGGCCATGAGGTCTGGAGTTATAGCGCAAAAGCTGGGTATGACCCGCGTCTTCATAGACAGCGGTGAGCATGTGCCGGTGACCGTGCTGAAGTTGGACGGCTGTCAGGTCGTCGCTCAGCGCACAATGGACAAGAACGGTTACACCGCTGTCCAGCTTGGTTCGGGCGCAGCCAAGGTGAAAAATGTTTCGAAGGCCGTGCGCGGGCATTTTGCCGTCGCCAATGTCGAGCCGAAGCGTGAAGTCGTGGAGTTCCGCGTGGATGAGGCATCGCTTCTTCCCGTCGGCGCTGAAATCACGGCGGATCATTTCGTTGTCGGCCAGTTTGTGGATGTCTCGGGCATCTCGACCGGCAAGGGCTTCGCGGGTGGTATGAAGCGGTGGAACTTCCACGGTCTTCGCGCCACGCACGGTGTTTCGGTCTCCCACCGCTCAATCGGTTCAACCGGCGGTCGTCAGGATCCGGGCCGCACCTTCAAGAACCGCAAGATGCCGGGTCACCTCGGTGTCGAGCGTGTCACGACGCTGAATCTCAAGGTGGTGTCCACCGATGTGGAACGCGGCCTGGTTCTGGTGGAAGGCGCAGTGCCTGGCACCAAGGGCGGCTGGATCCGCATCCGTGACGCCGTCAAGAAGGCCCCACACAAGGATCTGCCGAAGCCCGGCAAGTTCCGCATGTCGGGCGGTTCGGTTGAAGCTCCGGCTGTTGCCGTTGCAGAACCTGCACAGGCGGAGGGTTGATCATGGAACTTGCAATCACAACCCTCGAAGGCAAATCGGCTGGCAAGATCACGGTGTCGGATGGCATCTATGGTCTCGAGCCGCGCGCCGATCTCCTGCAGCGGATGGTTCGCTGGCAGCTGTCGAAGCGCCAGCAGGGCACGCATGACGTCAAGAACCGTTCGGAAATCAGCCGGACGACCAAGAAGATGTATAAGCAGAAGGGTACAGGCGGCGCACGCCACGGCGCCATGAGCGCTCCGCAGTTTCGCGGTGGTGGACGTGCCTTTGGCCCGACGCCACGCAGCCACGCCCATGACCTGCCAAAGCAGGTGAGGGCGCTGGCACTGAGGCACGCTCTCTCGGCCAAGTTCAAGAGCAACGCGATCATCATTGTTGATGACGCAGTGGCAGCCGATCCCAAGACCAAGGGCCTGAAGGCAAAGTTCGACAAGCTCGGCTTTGGTAATGTGCTGATCATCGGTGGTGTGGAACTCGAAAAGAACTTCGTGCTGGCATCCCGCAACCTGCCGAACATCGATGTGCTTCCGGTTCAGGGCATCAACGTCTATGACATCCTGCGCCGCGAGAAGCTCGTGCTGACCAAGGCTGCTGTCGAAGCGCTGGAGGCGCGGTTTCAATGAGTATCGATCCCCGCCTCTATGACGTGATCGTGGCCCCGGTGATTACCGAGAAGGCAACGATGCTGTCGGAAGAAAACAAGGTCGTCTTCGAGGTCGCAATGACCGCAACCAAGCCGCAGATCAAGATGGCGGTCGAGCGGTTGTTCGAAGTGAAGGTGACTGCGGTCAACACGCTCGTCCGCAAGGGCAAGGAAAAGCGGTTCCGTGGCAGGATCGGGCATCAGTCCGATTTCAAAAGGGCGATCGTGACACTGGCCGAAGGCCAGTCCATCGACGTCACCACAGGCCTGTGAGCGAGGGATAGGATCGATGGCGCTCAAACAATTCAACCCGACGACCCCCAGCCTTCGCCAGCTCGTGCTGGTCGACCGCTCGGAGCTCTACAAGGGCAAGCCGGTCAAGGCTCTCACCATCGGCAAGATGGAAGCCGGTGGCCGCAACAACATGGGGCGCATCACGGTGCGTTTCCGCGGCGGCGGGCACAAGCAGTCCTATCGCCTCGTCGATTTCAAGCGTCGCGAAAAGCTTGGCGTGGCGGCAACCGTCGAGCGGCTGGAATATGATCCAAACCGCACGGCGTTCATCGCCCTCATCAAGTTCGCGGATGGCACACTGTCCTACATCCTCGCTCCGCAGCGTATGGCTGTCGGCGATCAGGTTACGGCGGGTGATCAGGTCGATATCAAGCCTGGCAATGCCATGCCTATCGGCAACATCCCGGTCGGCACGATTGTCCACAATGTGGAGATCAAGATAGGCAAGGGCGGCCAGATGGCCCGTTCCGCCGGTTCCTACGTGCAGATCGTCGGCCGCGACCAGGGCTATGTCTCGGTTCGCCTCAACTCCGGCGAGCAGCGCATGATCCATGGTTCCTGCTTCGCCACGATCGGCGCGGTCTCGAACCCGGATCACATGAACATCTCGCTCGGCAAGGCAGGCCGCAACCGCTGGCTTGGCAAGCGTCCGCACAACCGCGGCGTTTCCATGAACCCGGTCGACCATCCGCACGGCGGCGGCGA
>CAXTUM010000474.1:0-3133 GCA_964247205.1 uncultured Beijerinckiaceae bacterium | reverse complement strand
CGCCGTGCTTGAAGGTCGGTACGCTCATTTTCACGAAATCCGGCCCAAGCGTCTTCAGCCAGTCGACCGATCGGGTGCCGGGCGGATTGGTGATGGGCTTGGGATCGAAGATCATCATGTTGTCGAGGACCTTGAAGCTATAGGCCGGATCGGTTTTCGTCACGCCGACAAGCTGGGCTTCGAGGCCCTGGTTGTCTTCGACACGCATGGTGACCTCGCGGCCCCAGCCCTTGAACTCCAGACCAGCCGCAGCATCGACCACTTGCTCGCGGTTAGGCCACTTGCCGCCATTGGTCTTGATCGCCTTGTCGTAGGCTCCCTGCAGCGCCGAGAAGGCCTGCTGCATGTGATACACCGGGTAGATCGGCCAGCTGCCGGTTCTGGCCTTGAATGCCTCGTTGAACGCCTTGAAGGCCGGATCGTTCTTCAATTCAGGATGCAGGAACCAATGGTCGCCGCGCGCACCCACGATCAGGCCGTCGGGGAGGTCGTTGCCGAGACGCTGGAGAGAGGTTTCGCCAATGGCCAGCACGAAAGTGCTCTGGCGCAGCAGCCCGCGCTGGTTCGATTGCCGGACAAAGGTATCAAGATCACCGCCCCAGCTCGTCGTGAAGATCACATCCGGGCGCAACGCCAGCAGGCGAGATACCTCCGTTGAATAGTCGGGCGCACCAAATTTAGGGAAAAGTTCGGCCACAACCTTCACGTCTGGCTTCATCTGCTTCAGCGCGGTCAGGAAGATTTCCCAGCTCTCCCTGCCCCAGGCGTAGTCCTGGTTCACGACCGCGATGGTGTTGAAGTCAGGCTTGGTCTTGAGCAGGTAAACCAGAACCGCCAGCATCTCCGGCGTGGCATTGGCCTGCGAGCGGAAGTTGTAGCGGTATTTCTTGGCCTCAAGGATGGACGCTGCGCCGCAATCCCACATGAAGTTCATCATCTTCAGGTCCTCGGCGAGCGGCGCAAGCTGGAGGCAGCTGCCCGAGGAGATCGACGCAAAGGTGACGTCCACCTTCTCGTCCTGGACGAGGCGGCGATAGTTCGACACCAGCGCCTCACCGCCAGCGCCTTCATCCATGAAATGCAGCGAGACCGGAACGCCGCCGATCCCTCCCTTCTTGTTGAGATCTTCCGCCATCATCTCCGCAGCTGCCTTGGCGGGGACGCCAAAGACGGAGGCCGGACCAGACAGGAATGTCGAGATGCCGATCTTGAGTTCCCTGGGTTTGTCCTGAGCATTCGCCGGCAGCGCTTGCAGCATCATGGCCAAAGCCGCAGCCGTGACCGATCTGAGTATCGATTTCATGGTTTCCGTCCCTCCCGTTTTTGTTGTCCTGCCGTCAGCGCGATGTCTTGCGCTGCCTTCCCCGCGGCTGCTACGGAGCCGCGAACTCTGCTTTCAGCCGCTCCGTATGTTCTCCAATCTGCGGCACGCGCCCGAACGGTCTCTCCGCCATGTCTGTCTGGACAGCCGGAGCTATGACGCTCACTTCGCCCTCCGGCGTGCCGTAACTCACGGTCCTGAGCTGAGGATGGTTGATCAGGCCGTCGACCGTGTTGAGCATGCCGAAGGCTATGCCGGCTTGCTTCAGAAGTGCAGTCAATTCGGCAGTCGTGTGCCGCGCGAAGGTTGCCGCGATGGCGTCATCGAGGTCGGCGCGGTTGGCTACGCGTGCGGTCATCGTCGCGAAGCGGGCATCGCTTGCCATGGCTGCGTCGCCCATCACATCGCGGCAGAAGCTCAGCCATTCGCGGTCGTTCTGGATCGAGAGAAGGATGTCGCCATCCGTGCAGGGAAATACGCCGTAGGGCGCGATCGACGGGTGCCTGAGGCCAGGGCGGGGCGGTATTGAACCGCCATAGCGGCGCTGGAGATAGGGTACGTTCATCCAGTCGGCCATCCCGCCGAACAGCGAGACCCTGATGTGCCGGCCCTGTCCGGTCTTTCCTCTGGCGATCAGGGCCTGAAGGATCGCGGCATGGGCATTCGTGCCCGCTGCGATGTCGCACACCGAAACGCCGACCCGCGCCGGCGCATCGGCATTTCCCGTGACCGAGCACAATCCGGATTCGGCCTGCACAAGCAGGTCATAGGCCTTCATGTCGTGGTAAGGCCCGCTGTCGCCATAACCCGATATGTCGCAGATGATCAGGCCTGGATATGTCCGGCGCAGCATCTCGGCTGACAGGCCAAGGCGGGCGAGCGCGCCTGGAGCGAGATTCTGAACCAGAACATCGGCTTTGGCGATGATGCCGATGAGAACGGCGCGATCCGCGGCCTGCTTGAGATCGAGGCAGATCGATTCCTTGCCGCGGTTCAGCCAGACGAAATAGGTGCTCTGCCCCTTGACGTGACGGTCGTAGCCGCGTGCAAAATCGCCTTCATGCCGCTCTACCTTGATGACACGGGCGCCGGCATCCGCGAGCCGCGCAGTGCACAGCGGCGCAGCCACGGCTTGCTCTATGGCGACGACAAGGAGACCATCAAGGTCCTGTGGCACATCCGCTCCCCTGAATTCCATCTCTTACAGAAAGGTGCGATTGACAGGGCAAAAGGGGAAGGCGGATAATTGGTATAGGGTTATAGTTTTTGCCTATGGCTCCCGGAGTGCTTCGTATGGATCTGAGACAATTGCGCTTTCTGGTCCGCACGATCGAAAGCGGGAGCATTTCCCAGGCCGCGCGGGGGCTTCATATCACACAGCCATCGCTCAGTCAGCGGCTCAAGGACCTCGAAGCCGAGCTGGGGGTTGCTCTGCTGGATCGCACGCCAACGGGCGTTCGCCCGACCGATGCGGGAAACATGGTAGCAGATCGCTCAAGGGCGATCCTGCGGCTGGTCGACAATGTCGCGATCGAGGCGAGGGCTCTCACACAGGAGCCAACCGGCGAGGTATTCATAGGCTTGCCGACCACCATGGCCCTGCATCTCACTGTGCCGCTTGTGAAGGCCGTGCGCAGTCAATTTCCGAAGGTCAGTCTGCGCGTTTCCGAGGGCATGAGCGGCCACATACAGGAATGGGTGATCTCTGGTCGCCTTGATCTTGCGATCCTCTACACCGATGACGCCATTGACGGGTTGAGGATCGAGAAGATCACCGACGAGGATCTCTGCCTCATTTCCCGCAGCGATGCC
>CAXTUM010000473.1:0-3135 GCA_964247205.1 uncultured Beijerinckiaceae bacterium | reverse complement strand
GTTTCACGAGGCGATCGTCACACATGCCTCGACCAGTCCCAACCAGCAGCTGATTGCCTCGCTCGACGTGGCGCGGCGGCAAATGGAGCTGGAAGGTTATGGCCTGGTGATGAATGCCATCGAGATCGCGCTAGCGATCAGGCGCACCATTTCCGAGCACCCGCTGATCTCGAAGTATTTCTCGGTGGCTGGCGCCGACCAGATGATCCCGGAAAAGTTCCGCCAATCCGGGTTCAAGGATTTCCTGACGCCCGGCATCACCTGGGGCGATGCGCTGAAGGCAGTGCGGGAGGACGAGTTCATCCTCGATCCCACCCGCATGACCATGATTTGTGGTGCGGCCGGGTTTGACGGCACGCAATTCAAGGGCATCCTGGCCGAGCGCTTCAACATTCAGGTCAACAAGACCTCGCGCAACTCCGTGCTGCTGCAATCCAATATTAACAACACCCGCAGTGATGTGGCTCACCTCATCCGGGTGCTGGTGGAGATCTGCAACGGCATCGAGAAGAACCTGGCCCAGGGTGGCGATGAGGGGCGCAAGACATTCGCCAAGCGCGTCACCTCGCTGATGACCGATGTGCCGGACCTTCCGAACTTCTCGGCCTTCCACCCGGCTTTCCGCAAGGATGCGGGCAAGCATACGGTCGAGGGTGACATGCGCAGTGCGTTCTATTGCGCCTACAAGGCAGATGAATGCGAATATGTGCCGATCTTTGGGAAAGAATGCGATGATCGCCTGAAGAACGGGCCACCGATGGTGTCGTCGAACTTCGTGATCCCGTATCCGCCAGGCTTTCCGATTCTGGTGCCGGGCCAAATCGTGACCGAACACACGATCGAGTTCATGCGCAAACTTGATGTCAAGGAAATCCACGGTTACGAACGCGAGAAGGGACTGAAACTGATTACAACGGCCGCTCTCGCCAAGCGCGTGGGGAAGTAAGTCATGTCAGCTTTTTTCTCATTTCTCTCGACAAGCCCTTACATCCTCCTGTTCTTCACCGTCGGTCTGGCTGTCTGGATTGGCCGGCAAACCATTGCGGGGTACGGCCTCGGCATGGTGGCATCAGCTATTATTGTGGGTTGCGGCCTGTCAGTCTGGGCCTCGGTCTATGGCCAGAAACTGGAACTCGATAATTTCACGCGATTGCTGTTCTATTACCTGTTCATGTACGGCGTTGGCCTGCGTGTGGGGCCGTCCTTCGTCAACAGTCTGGGCGGCGATGGCCTGAAGTTTACGCTGCTGGCTATCGTCAGTTGCGTGATCGGGCTTGCTATCACGGTGCTGGGCGCGAAGTTTCTGGCACTGCCGCCGGGCGCTGCAGGCGGCATCCTTGCCGGGTCGCAGACCATGTCGGCCGCCATCGGTTCGGCTGAGCAGGCTGCACTGTCTGGTGTTCTCACACTGCCTGCCGGAACGACGACGAACGATGTCAGCGCCATGATCGCGCTGTCTTATGGCATCACTTATATCTGGGGCACAGTGGGCATTGTTCTCATTACCAAATATCTGCCACGCTGGTGGGGCATCGATGCCAGTGCCGCCGCCAAGAAATATGAAAAAGCCAATGGCGTCGCCAGTGGGGATGGTCCAGCCGTGACAGGCTGGCGCTCCTCCGGCGCACGCGCTTACCGCCTTGAAAATACCAAGTGGAACGGACGCACCATCGGCGATTTCTTGCGCGAATATCCTGAATATCGCGTTGGCAATGTCCTGCGCGATGGCCAGCCCGTCGGTGTTGGCGCTGAAGTGGCGCTGAAGTTGGGCGACGTGATTGCACTTGGTGGCAAGGCGGAATCGCTGACAACCAATTTGGGCCTGATTGGTCCAGAAGTTGCCGACAAGGCGGCTCTCGATATCCAGCTTGATCGTGCTGAAGTACTGGTCACGAACAAGGCGATGTTGCAAAAGACGCCGGCCGAGATGCGTGCGCTTCCCGGCGTTGACCAGCTTCAGGTGGTCGCCATCGAGCGCAGCGGCGTGCCGATCCCGATTGGGACCAACACGAAGCTGCAACGGATGGACATTGTGACCGTGGTTGGCCTGAAAAGCGCCATCAGCAGCGTGGGCACAATGTTTGGCCGGATCGTCCGGCCCAGTGTTGCGACCGACCTGCTCACCTTGTCGATCGGAATGATCCTTGGCTTCTTGATCGGGGCGATCCAGTTCCCGGCCTTCGGTGCCTCGATCGGTCTGGGCAATGCGGGTGGCCTGCTGGTTTCAGGCATTCTGGTGTCGTCGCTCTCCTCACGTTTGCGCTTCTTCGGCAATACGCCGACAGCCGCGCGCAACGTACTGGAAGATCTGGGCCTGATCGTCTTCGTGGCAATTGTCGGCATCAACGCGGGCAATTCGCTGCTGGCGCAGTTGACCGGTGTTCTTGCGGTGAAGATTTTTGTGGTCGGGTTCCTTGCGTGCTCCATTCCGCCGGTGTTGGTCTGGGCCATCGGTCTGCATATCTTCAAGCTGAATCCTGCGGTGCTGATGGGCGGTGTGGCTGGCGCGCGCAGCCATTCGGGGCCCTGCCGTGAGGCGACCGTGGAGATCCAGTCCAATGTGCCATGGATTGGCTTCCCGGTGGCCTATGCGGTCTCGGGTGTGTTGCTGACGGTGTTTGGATACTTTGCCATGGTGCTGGCCAACTAGGCCATTGTCCGCCAAACGCACGACTGAATGACAACCGCGCTGCAGCTTTTCATGCTGCGGCGCGGATTTCTTTGCCGTAGGCAAGACAATTCTTAAACACCCTACCCGGGGGAACGGTCAGCTTCAGGGTGGTTGCAGCTGTTGCGGCAAATGCAGAAAGCATGGGGGGCTTCTGGTGAACTGGTTCGGACAATTTCTTCAGAACTACCCGGAGTTGGCAGTGTTTCTCGCCATTGGGCTGGGCTACTGGGTTGGTGGTTTTGCCTTTGGCTCATTCAAGCTCGGACCAGTGACAGGCTCGCTTTTCGCCGGAATCGGGATTGGTCAATTTGCAACAGTGCCTGTCTCGCCAATCGCGAAATCGTTTCTCTTCCTGCTGTTCTTGTTCGGCATCGGCTATTCCGTCGGTCCCCAATTCGTTGCGGCTTTAAAGCGTGATGGCCTCAAGCCTGTTGCGCTGGCGATTGTCACCTGTGTCACCGGTC
>CAXTUM010000472.1:0-3137 GCA_964247205.1 uncultured Beijerinckiaceae bacterium | reverse complement strand
GCAGCCGTCGTCATCTCGAACACCGTGATGGGATCACCGCCGTTGACGGCCTCGCAGCGTGTGAAGGCCTCGACCAGGCTGTCCTCGGCGACAAGCTTTCCCGCGAGCCGAATTCTCTCGTGAAAGCGCACGAGATGCGGCGAGGTGTAGACATGCACGCGCTTGCCAGCGGCTTCCAGCATGGCGCGCATGAAAGCGATGGTGGAGCCCTTGCCGTTGGTTCCCGCGACATGGATCGTTGGCGGCAGGCGAAGATGCGGATTGCCCAGCTTCGGCAGAATCTGCTCCATCCGCGACAGCGAGAGGTCGATCTTCTTGGGATGGAGCGCCAGAAAGCGTGCCATCAGCATGGTGGAATCAGCCATGGCTCTGTTCGCTCAAGCCGCCTTTTGGGGCGCGGGCTGTTTCATCAGCAATCGCAGCAGGCGGGCGATCGTGGCCTTCATTTCCTGGCGCGGCACGACCATATCGACCATGCCATGCGCCTTCAGGAATTCGGAGCGCTGGAAGCCCTCGGGCAATTTCTCGCGGATCGTCTGCTCGATCACTCGGGGTCCCGCAAAGCCGATGAGCGCGCCGGGCTCAGCGATATGGACATCTCCCAGCATTGCATAGGACGCCGTTACGCCGCCTGTCGTGGGGTTCGTCAGCACGACGACATACGGCAGTTTTGCGGCTTTAAGGGCCTGTACGGCCACAGTTGTGCGCGGCATCTGCATGAGAGAAAGAATGCCCTCCTGCATCCGCGCGCCGCCGGATGCCGCGAAGAGCACGAACGGCGCCATCTTCTCGACCGCCGTCAGCATGCCGGTAACGAGCGCCTCGCCCACAGCCATGCCGAGCGAACCGCCCATGAAATCGAAATCCTGCACGGCAATCACCGCCGCAGCACCTTCCACGCGGCCAAGGCCGACCTTGATCGCGTCCTGCATGCCTGTCTTGGCGCGGTTGTCCTTGAGCCGGTCGATATAGCGCTTCTCGTCGCGGAATTTCAGAGGATCAACCGGAACCTCGGGCAGCGCCACATCTACCCATTTCGCCTCGTCGAACATGGATTTCAGCCGCGACGCCGCATCGAGACGCAGATGATAACCCGAACCCGGAATGACGTTGAGATTGGCCTCCACATCCTTCTGGAACACCATCTGCCCGCTTTCGGGGCATTTGATCCAGAGATTCTCAGGCGATTCACGCTTGAAAAGGCTCTTGATGCGCGGGGGAACGTAGCTGGTGATCCAGTTCATGCCGCTTTCCTCGTGTTGCGAATGGCCGCCGCCAGCGATGCCACGAGGTCCGTGACCGCCGCAACGCTGCCCGCACCCGCCTTGTCGTCAGGCCCGAGTGTCGCTTTCAAGGCGCTGATCAGCGCCGTACCGACGACGACGCCGTCCGCACCCGCCGCGATGGCTGCGGCATTCTCCGGTGTCTTGACGCCAAAGCCCACCGCCACCGGCAGCGGCGTATGGCGCTTGATGCGGGCCACGGCCTCGGCGACCTTGCTGTAATCCGCAATCTTGCCGCCTGTGATGCCTGTCATCGAGACATAATAGACAAAACCTGAGGTGTTTCTCAGCACCGTCGGCAGGCGCTTGTCATCGGTTGTGGGTGTCGCGAGGCGGATGAAGGCGACCCCGGCTTTCAGCGCGGGAATGCACAGCTCCTCGTCCATCTCGGGCGGCAGATCGACGATGATCAGGCCATCAACGCCGGAGGCCTTCGCGTCGGTGAGAAACCTGTCGACGCCATAGATGTAGATCGGGTTGTAATATCCCATGACGACGACAGGCGTAGTCTGGTTGGTCTCGCGAAAGCGCCGCGCGGTTTCCAGCGTGCCTTTCAGCGACATACCTGCCTTGAGCGCGCGCAGGCCTGCCTGCTGGATCGCCTCGCCGTCAGCCATCGGATCAGAGAACGGCATGCCCAGTTCGATGATATCGGCACCCGCTGCGGGCAGCGCATTGACGATGGCCTGCGCGGTGACAGGATCAGGATCACCCGCCATCACATAGGTCACGAGCGCGGCCCGCTGGTCGCGGGCGCAGGCGGCAAAGGTATCGGCAATGCGTGTCGTCATGAGGGGGGTGTTTAGCGGATCGGACCGGCGAGGGAAACCGCCAATCGCAAGGCTACGTGATAGATGCAACAACCGCATCCGCAATCGCCAGTGACGAGGTCAGACCCGGGCTTTCGATACCGTAGAGATGCACCAACCCAGCCAAGCCATGCTGCTCCGGCCCGTCGATCCTGAAATCCGCCGCCGCTTCACCCGGACCGGACAGCTTGGGGCGAACACCGGAGTAATCCGCCGTCAGCACGCCGTCGGGCATGGCGGGCCAGTAAGTGCGCACGGCGGCATAGAAGCTGTCACCGCGCGACGCATTGACCGTATAGTCGATGCCAGCGGGATCAATGTCGCCCAGCCATTCCACATCAGGACCGAATTTCATGCGCCCCGCGAGATCAAGCGTCAGATGCACGCCCAGCCCACCATCAGTCGGCGCAGGATAGATCAGGCGTGTGAAGGCGGATTTGCCCGAACAGGAGAAGTAATTGCCCTTGGCGAAAACCCGTTGCGGGATGCGCGTCGCGGGATAACTCTCCACCAATCGCGCGATTTCCCACGCCCGGTGGCCGGCTGAATTGATAACAACCGCCGCATCCATCACATCCGGCTCGCGCCCTCCGAAATGCACCCGCCAGCCATCACCCTTGCGCTCAATCCGCTCCAGCGGTGTCTCGAAGGCGATGGCGCCGCCAGCGGCTTCCAGATCGCCCTGCAGCGCCAGCATGAACGAATGGCTGTCGATGATGCCGGTTTGCGCCGACAGCAGCGCCGCCGTGCAGCGCAGGTTCGGCTCCAGCACCATGGCGGCTGCCCCCGTGATCATCGTCAGGCCCTCGACGCTATTGGCGAGACCTTGCCGGTGAATACTCTCGATCTTGGCAGTTTCAGCTTCCGAGGTCGCCACCATCAGTTTTTCGCATTTGCGGTAGGGTACGCCGTGGCTGTCGCAGAATGCGTAGAGCAGGCGGCGGCCTTCAACGCAGTAGCGGGCCTTGCCGGAACCCGTGGGATAATACATCCCGCCGTGGATGACTTCGCTGTTGCGCGAGGATGTGCCGGTGCCGATGGCATT
>CAXTUM010000471.1:0-3143 GCA_964247205.1 uncultured Beijerinckiaceae bacterium | reverse complement strand
GAGGCGATGGGTTCATCTGCCAGCACGATCTCCGGTTCCTGCACGAGCGCGCGGGCGATGGCGACACGCTGCTGCTGGCCGCCAGAAAGTGATTCCGCGCGCTGTCCGGCCATCGCAGTCATGTCAAACTGCTCCAGCGCGGAGACTGCGATGGCGCGGTCCTCGGGAGTCCAGAGCTTCAGGAGCGAACGCATCTGGGTCGTGTGATTCAGGCGGCCCATCAGGACGTTTGTCATCACATCGAGGCGTCCCACGATATTGAACTGCTGGAACACCATGGCGCAAGAGGCGCGCCAGTCGCGCAATGCCTGGCCCTTCAGCGCGGTGACATCCTGCCCATTCCAGGAAATCGTGCCGGACGAAACATCCTGCAGGCGGTTGATCATGCGCAGCAGCGTGGATTTGCCAGCGCCGGACCGGCCAATCACGCCGACGAAGCTGCCTTTGTCGATCCGCAGGGACACATCATCGACGGCGCGTTTTGTTCCGAAAACGCGGTTGACGTGATTGATCTCAAGCATCGGAACTCCTGACATCTGAATGGAACAAGCGTAGGTTTGCCATGCGACAGTCCCATGACGGCCTGTGGACACGTCTCAGCGGGCGCGCAGCAATTCCGGCACGCGCAGCAGCACCAGTTCGTTGTCATCCGCCCTGTTGGGGTCGCGGCTGGATGAGAACGGCAGGTTGTTGTCGTTGCCGACGACGATGTGATCCGCATCCACCACATCAACATTCTCGATGGTGAAGAACGGCATCTGGAAGCGGCCGTTCGACAGCGGCACGCGCGCCTTCTTCTCCGGGTCCTGAATGGCCAGCAGATCGATGTAGCCGATCTTGCGCACGGCCTGGCCGACATTGGCCTCGGTCATCTCGATCTTCCAAATCCGCTTGATCTTGGGCAGGGCGTGGAAACAATTCTCGGCGCGTTGTTCCGCAGGGCAGGCCTTCTCTGGCACGCCCTCATTGTCGTCGCGCTCGATCAGGAGCCCGGTGGAAGCGTCGATCATGTTGAAGTCGCCGATGGAAAGGCCGTTCTCGTCCAGGAAGTACTTCCAGTGCCGTCCGGTCCATTTCGCGGCTGTCACGTCGAATTCGAGGATGCGCAGATACTGGCGGCCGCCCTCGCTCTCCCAGTCCTTCCGCTCCATGTCCCACAGCGGGCCTTCGAGCAGGCCGTAGAGGAAGCGACCATCCTTTGAGGCGGCAAGACCTTCGTAGCCCTTTGAACGGCGTACGCGCGTTTCGATGGCGGTGGCCGGCGTGGCCGGTGCCTGGACCGCAGGATGGTCCGGCGAGCGGACCACCTTGCCATCGACTTCCGTCTCGAACACGGCTTCGACCTTGCCGGTGATGTCGGCACGGATCAGGAAGGGTCCAAACTCATCCCCAATCCAGATCTTGTCACCAATGATCTGAAAGCCTTCGAGATCAAAATCGGAACCAGTCAGATAGCGCTTCTCCGTGCCTTCGTGGACGATGCGGAACGGAACTTTCTTGTCGGGGTCATGCAGGAAAATAGTCTGCAGGCGCTCCATCCCACCGCTCGCCCAGTCGATGCGGTAGCGGTTGAGATAGAGCATGGCGTCGGGCGAATTCATCTTTGAGCCGAAGCCGTTGTCAGTCAGGACCCAGAATGTTCCGTCCGCCATCCGCTTGATGCCGGAATGGCCCTGGATCGGCTGGCCATTGAATGGCGTCGAGGTCCCGGTGGGCCGTCCGGCAGAGCGGCCCATGACGGTTCCGGGTGCCTCCACACGCCGCATTGGCGTCACGTACTTGCCCGAAGTCTTGAGGTCGACAGGGGCGTCGGCTGGTGCGGGGATGAAGGTGGCGGCGGGCACCATCGCATGGCCGACCAACGTGGAGGGGAATTCTCGAATTTCGGTGGCGTTTGAGGTTCCGAACGTCAGCATCAGGGCTGTAGCGGCAAGCAAGAGGCGGCGCATGAAGTCTCTCCCTTAAATCGAAAACTGCGCCTCAATTGCGAGCCGCCATGACAGGCAAATGACAGTTAGGCGTGAGATTGATCGCCGGCAGTGGCCTTTCCGCGCCCGCGCTTGTGCGAAGCCGCGACTGCGCTGTCTTTAAACTGTCATGTGACGATGATTTCAGCGATGAAGAACAAGGACATCAAAGATGACACTTCTGAAGCCCATCGCCGCAGCCGCGATTGCGATATTGCTGCTGACACAAGCCGCGGCGGCGCAGCAGACGCCTTCCCCGAATGCCTTCGAAATCGCGGTGATCGGTGACATGCCGTATAAAATCCCGGATGATTATCCGAAGGTGTATCGGCTGATCGCCGCGATCAACAAGTTGAAGCCCGCATTCACGCTGCATGTCGGCGATATCAAGTCTGGCTCGTCGCCGTGCACCGATGAGGTGTTCAAGCGCGCCTTTGACCAGATCCAGACCATCGACTCCCCCGTGGTCTACACGATCGGCGACAACGAATGGACGGATTGCCACCGCAAGGATGCGGGCGGCTTTGATCCGCGCGAGCGCCTACTCAAAGTACGCGAGATGTTCTTCGCCAAGCCCGGCCAGTCGCTGGGCAAGACGGCGATGCCGGTCGAGAGCCAGGGTCTCGTCATGCCGGAATACAAGACCTATGTCGAAAACACCCGGTTCTGGAAGAACGGCGTGATGTTCGTCGGAGTACACGTGCCCGGATCGAACAATGGTTTCGAGGCGCTGGACCCTATCGCCGCCGCGACGGAATTCACCGCACGCGACAAGGCGAACATCGCCTGGATCAACGCCAGTTTCCGGCAGGCAAAGGATGCCAATGCCAAGGGGCTTCTGATGTTCATTCAGGCGGATTTTGATGAAAGCCGGTTGCCGAACAAGGCCTTGCCGCGTGAATCAGGCTTTTTCGGCACGTTGAATGCCATCGAGGCGGGGACCAAGCTGCTCGGCCGGCCCATGCTTCTGGTCCACGGCGACGAACATTATTTCTCAGTGAAGCCGCTTCTGAATGCGCGCGGGAAGCCGATCCCCGGCGCCACCAAGCTCATGAACTGGGGCGAAGGCGAGGTTCACGGCACGCGCATCACCATTGATCCCGACACCACCCATGTCTTTGGCTACTCGTCGATCATCATTCCCGAGAACGGCGTCTCCAACTGATCAGGCGTTGC
>CAXTUM010000470.1:0-3145 GCA_964247205.1 uncultured Beijerinckiaceae bacterium | reverse complement strand
GCCCGAGTAGCCCATGAACGGCGTGCCGGTGTGGCGGCGGATAATCGCGCCGGGAAACGACGCCGGGATATACATCGCCCGCGCACCCGTCTCAGCCATGTACATGCGCTCGTTGTAGGAGCCGAAGAGCACCAGCGGCGTCTTGGTCTGCACCAGCTTGCGCACCTCGTCGTTCAGCGTCTTCTGGCCGGGCTTGCGCGAGATCGCGAAATGGCAGGGCAGGCCCATTTCATCTTCAAGGAACAGGCGAAGGCCGCGCGCGTAGGTCTCGTTGGCGACAACACCGAAACTGGCCGTCGCGAAGAAATCCTGCGTCACGGAGCGCCAGAGATCCCACAAGGGCTTGATCGTCGTATGCTTCTCGCGGGCAATGAAGGGCTCGGGATCGAGGCCCAGCAGATTGCCCAGCGAGCGCAGGAAAGCCGTGGTTGAATGCAGGCCGATGGGTGCCTGCAGATAGGGCCGCTCCAGCACCTCGCACAGAGCGCGGCCATACTCGCGGTACATGCAGACATTTACTTCCGCATCACCCAGCTTGACGATATCAGCCAGATGCGTTCCCAGCGGGAAGCTCATGTTCACTTCCGCACCGATGCCTTCGATCAGGCGGCGGATTTCGGCGAGGTCAGACCACGTGTTGAAGGTGCCGTAGATCGGCCCGATGATATTGACCTTGGGCTTCGCGCCTTCCTTGCGGGCCTTGAGCCCGGGTGTCTTCTTCGGCCCGAACTGCTTCCACAGCCACGCCATGGCGCGGTTGGCGGATTGCCATTGATCTTCATCAATCGTTCGCGGCAGGAAGCGGAGGATGTTGGTTCCTTCAGGCGTCACACCGCCGCCGATCATCTCGGCGATAGAGCCGGTGACGACAACGGAAGGGAGAGCAGGATCGAGCGTCTTGTGCGCCCGCTTCATCGCGCCTTCGGTGCCCTTCTGTCCGAGCTCTTCCTCGGCCAGACCTGTCACGACAACGGGCAGTTCATGGGGCGGCAATGCATCGGTGTAATGCAGCACCGAGGTGATCGGCAGATTCTCGCAGCCGACGGGACCATCAATGATGACCTGCAGGCCCTTGATCGCCGTGAAAACGTAGGCCGCCCCCCAGTATCCGCCTGCCCTGTCGTGATCGAGAACCAGCATCAGACGGTCTCCCCGATCGGCTTTTCGAGGGAGTTGTTCAGTGCGCTTTGCATGGCCTGCAATTTGGCCAGCTGCTTCTTCTTGTACTCGGGGCGGTCGCGCGGCGTATCCAGCCAGATGCCGGAATTGTCGCCTTCGCCCACGCCCTCGAAGAAGTCCTTCATCACGTCGAAGCGGGCTTTGTTGGCCATGGCGGCATTGACCACTGTCGCCAGAGATCCCGCACCGGCAACCCCCATCAGCGGGCGGGCCGAGATGAGATTGGTGAAATAGAGCGACGGTGTTGCCCGCTCCTTCGCGTGCTGCACGACAGGCGTGGTGCCAATCGCCAGATCAGGCTGATACCTGTCCACCGCGCGCAGATCCTGCTCCAGCGAAGCCCGGAACTGGACCTCGACGCCGCGGTTCTCGAGCCATTTGAGATCAGGCTCGGACCAGCGCGTCTTCGGACAGGCGGAGCCGACATATTTCACATCCGCGCCGCTCTCGAGCAGCAGGCGGGCGACCAGCAGTTCCGAACCTTCGTAGCCCGACACCGTGATCTTGCCATTGATCGGTTTGGCCGCCAGCGCACCCTTGATCGCGGGCAGGAACTTCTCCTTCGCCGCAGCGATCTTGTCCGAGGACACAGAGCAGACCTCGCCGATGGCGGAGAGCCAGGCATCGGTGCCGTCATGGCCGACCGGCGCGGAACCAATGATGGGACGCCCTGCCGTTTCGAACTCTCGAATCGAAGCCGTATAGAACGGATGGATGGCCGCAACCGCCGTGCAGTCCAGGGCGGCATAGAGCTCGCGCCATTCGCGGGTGGGCACCACGGGACCGGCTGCGAGGCCCAGAGGCTCCAGCATCTGGCCAATGCCGACGGGATCAAGCGGGAACATCTCGCCTAGCAGCGCCACGGTGGGGCGCTCGCTGCGGCCGGTGCGGGGCGCGGCAACCGGTCCCTGCTCCGCCTCGGCGCGGGCATAGGCCAGCATCGCGCCAGCCAGCACATCCTTGGCTTCCGCATGCGTCGGCACGCCAAAACCGGGAACATCGATGCCGATGATGCGCACGCCGTCGATCACCTTCGGCAGAATGCGCAACGGCACGCCGGACGCTGTCGGCACGCACAGGTTGATGATGACAACGGCGTCGTAAAGCGCCGGATCGGCCATCAGATGCACGGCGTCGCGGATATCCTCGAACAGCTTGCCCGTGACCAGTGTTTCGGAATTGAACGGGACATAGCCAACGGTGCGGCGCGCGCCGTAGAAGTGCGATGTGAAGGTCAGACCGTAGACGCAGCAGGCAGAACCCGAGAGAATCGTCGCCGTGCGCTTCATCCGCAGGCCGACACGCAGCGAACCGAAGGCCGGGCACATGCTCTGCGGCTGGTCATGCGGACCCAGCGGATAATCCTTGGCGTATTGATCGAGGATCTCGCTCTTGCCTGCGGCAGCGGCGGCCTTCTTCAGTTCGTCCTTGCCCGAATGGCAGCCCAGACCGGACGCCACTTCGCCGCCGGGTTCGACCACGGGGGCAACGGGGCGGGTTTCCCGCTCACCGGGCTTGCCCTTCATGTTGTCGATCAAGGTGACCATGATTCTGCTGCTGCTTTCAGGCGTTGTCGTAGACAACTTCGAGGGTCGGCTTTTCGGTCACGGTGCCGCCGCACATATCGGCGAGCGATGCGGGCTGGAGCACGTAATCGCGGCCCGTGGTCGAGGCGCTGAACAGGCCCAGCAACTCATCACCAGTCAGGGGTGTCGGACGCATGGGCGGTGCAGCGGCGACATTGGCGCCGAGTTCCTCGAACAGCGGACCCCATTGGGTATCAGGGCGACCGATGATCTCGTAAGTCGCGCTCTTGCGGCGGATATCCTCGTCGGCGGGAATGGAGGCCAGCACCGGGATGCCGACGCGCTTGGCGAAAGCCGCAGCTTCGCCCGTGCCGTCATCCTTGTTGATGCCGATGCCCGCGACGCCGACGTTACCGCCGAGCTTGCGGAAATATTCAACC
>CAXTUM010000469.1:0-3147 GCA_964247205.1 uncultured Beijerinckiaceae bacterium | reverse complement strand
TTGTCCTTGCCGACGCCGAAGGTGGGCAGCTCGTTGTGGCGGTTACGCGTGATGATCTCGGACGTCGTGCCTATCAGCACATCGGCCAGATGATTCGCGCCAAAGCGCTGCCGCGTGCGCCATGCCGCTGACAACAGCTTGCGCGCGGCCTGCGTTTCATCCACCAGCACAGCCGCCCCGCCGCAGAGATCGCAGGCCGCACAGAGGCCTTTCTCCTCGCCGAAATAGGTCAGCACCGCGCCGCGTCGGCACAGCGCCGTTTCGCACAGGTCGATCATGGCTTGCAGGCGCTTCAGCTCGATGCGGCGCTGGTCCTCCGTCAGGTCCTTCTGGAGAATGCGGCGGCGGGCCAGCGACATGTCCTCGCTGCCATAGAGCGTGAGTGTGGCGCTGGGCAGGCCGTCGCGGCCCGCGCGGCCGATCTCCTGATAATAGCTCTCGACCGAGCCCGGCATGTCGGCATGCACCACGAAACGCACATCCGGCTTGTTCACCCCCATGCCGAAAGCGATGGTCGCCACCATGATCACCCGGTCGTCCTGCACGAAACGGTCCTGATGCCGGTTGCGCACGGTCTGGTCCATGCCCGCGTGATAATGCAGCGCGTCGAAGCCCTTGCTGCGCAGGTGCTCGGCCAGCCGCTCCGTCCGGTCGCGGCCATTGCAATAGATGATGCCGGAGACCTTGCCCTGCCGAGCGATAAAATCCGTGATCTGGCGCTTCGGCTGGTCCTTGGCGGAAAAAGCCAGCGAGAGATTGGGCCGGTCGAAGGAATGCACGAAGGTTTCGGGCTCTTCGCGAAACAGCGATTTCACGATATCGGCCCGCGTCGCCTTGTCCGCCGTCGCCGTCAGCGCGATCACCGGGATATGCCCCAGACGCTGGCGTATCTCGGGCAGCATGCGGTATTCCGGCCGGAAATCATGGCCCCATTGCGAGATGCAATGGGCCTCGTCAATGGCGAGACGCTTCACGCCGCGCCGCGCCAGATTCTCCGCCATGCCGTTCATGGCGAGGCGCTCGGGCGAGACAAACAGCAGCCGCAGGCTGCCCGCCTCCAGCTCGCGCCAGATGTCCTCGGATTCGCTTTGCCCGGTCATGGAATTGAGCGTCGCAGCGGCCACGCCGAGGCGCTTGAGGTCCATCACCTGATCGCGCATCAGGGCGAGCAGGGGTGACACGACGAGCGTCAAGCCGCCATCAACGAGCGCAGGCAGCTGGTAGCACATCGACTTGCCGCTGCCCGTGGGCATGACGGCGAAGACATCGCGGCCGGCAAGCACGGCATCAATGATCTCGCGCTGCCCCTCGCGGAAATCGCGGTAGCCGAAGGTGGTGCGGAGAGATTCGAGCGGGGACATGGCGGAGGGCTTGGCGGCGCGGGAAGGGCCCGTCAAGGGTTGCGCTTGTTTATGACAATTCCCAGCACCGTCCCAACCGCAATCCCCGCAATCAGATCCACGAACACCGTCAGCACGAACGTCGCCACCAGCACAACCGCCGTGCGCCAGCCGCCTGTCAAAAAGTGCCAGAACTCGCGCTTTTCCGCCATGTTCCAGCACACCACGGCCAGCACCGCTCCCAGCGCCGCAAGCGGCACGTGATACGCCAGTGGCGCTGCAACAAGCATGAACACCAGCAGATAGACCGCATGCAGCATGCCGGACACCGGTCCCTTGGCTCCGGCGCGGATGTTGGTGGCGGTGCGGGCGATGGTGCCTGTCACCGGCATGCCGCCGAAGGTGACCGCGGCCATGTTGCCGATGCCCTGCGCCACGAGTTCGCCGCTGGAGCGGTGGCGGCGTCCGGTCATGCCGTCGGCGACGACGGCTGACAGCAGCGATTCAATCGCGCCAAGCAGCGTGATCGCCAGCGCATCGGGGAAAACCCGGATCATCCGGTCAAGGCTGGAATCGGGCAGCGCAGGTGCTGGCAGGCTGGACGGCACGCCGCCGAAGCGGGTGCCGATAGTGGCGACATCGAGATGCAGCAGAGCTGTCAGAACAGCTGTAATGGCAACCGCGAAGAGCATGCCCGGCCATGTGGGCCTGTATTTCCGCTGCACCAGGATAATCGCCAGCCCCAGCGCCGCAATCGCGATTGTCAGCGGCTTTGTCGTGCCGATGGATTGTCCGATGGCGGCGAGTTTCGGCAGCAATGCTGCAGGTTCCTGCACGATATCAAGGCCGAGCAACTCCCTGATCTGGCTGGCGAAGATGATGACGGCGATGCCCGCTGTGAAGCCCACAATTACGGGCTGGGGAATGAGCCTGACCAATCCCCCAAGACGCAGCGCGCCGATCAGCATCATCATGACGCCCGCCATGAAGGTCGCGAGTACGAGGCCGTCATAGCCGTGCCGCTCCACGACTGCGGCAATGAGCACGATGAAGGCGCCCGCCGGTCCGCCGATCTGGAAACGGCTGCCGCCCAGCAGCGAAACGATAAATCCGCCGATGATCGCGGTGTAGAGCCCGCGCTCCGGCGGCAGGCCCGAGGCAATGGCGATGGCCATGGAGAGCGGCAGGGCGACAATGGCGACCGTGAGGCCCGCGATGGCATCGGCGCGCAGGTCAGAGAGGCCGTAGCCCTCGCGCAACTGGCTGATGAGTTTGGGTGTGAATTCTTCGAGCCAAGGGGCTTTTGATCGCACTGCAGGGCTGATATCGCCAGCCTTCACGCGGGCTCCACCAGCAGCGTGCCGCCATCAATGCCAGTGACTTTCACATGGCTTCCAACAGTAGCATCGGCGCCTGTAACACGCCAGACAGAATCACCGATGCGCACCGAGCCTGCGCCCTCGACGATGGCGGCCTCTACCGCATAGACCTTGCCGATCATGGACTTGCCGCGGTCATTGAGGAAGGGCGCATCCGTGACCTCTGTCTTCTGGCCGCTTTGCACTTTGCGTCCGATCAGGATGGAGGCAAGGCCCAGAACGGCGAAGAGAACGAGTGACGACGTTGCACTCAGCGGGAAAAGAAAAGTGATCATGCCCGTGGCCAGTGCGGCCAGCCCGAGCCAGATCAGGAAGACACCGGGCAGCATGGCTTCCAGCGTCAGCAGGACAAGGCCAGCGCCAAGCCAGAACCAGAATGAAGACAGGATGTTCATCACATCAGCCCTTCATGCTGCCCCAGGGGCCTG
>CAXTUM010000468.1:0-3149 GCA_964247205.1 uncultured Beijerinckiaceae bacterium | reverse complement strand
CGATGGTGTCAAGCAGGTGTGAGTAGGCCGCGATATGGATCGTCTCCATATTACTGAACGCCGACAGCATCATCTTGATCTCGGTCGGCTTGAACACGCGGCCATAATGTTCGTGGTAGCAATTCTGCACCTCGACATCGGCCTGGGTGAAGAAGCGGAAGATCTGGGTCAGCAGATTGCGTTCATGGTCGCTGAGCTTCTGCGCCCAGTCGCGGCAATCTTCGCCCAGCGGCACCTCCTCCGGCATCCAGTGGACCTGCTGCTGCTTTTTCCAATAGTCATAGGCCCAGGGATATTCGAAGGGCTTGTAGGTCTTGCGGGCTTCGGTGAGGGACATGATCGGTCGTCCTAAATGGCTGAATTCGGTAAGGAAAGTGTCGTCAGGCGAATGGGCGGCCTATTGGCACGCCAGACATTCATCATAGTCGGTGGTGACGAATTCATAGACCGGCGCGTCGGCGGTGTTGTCCGCCTCTACCCCGCCCGCGAACCCGGCGCGCTGGATGCTCTTTGAGCGCAGATAGTAGAGCGATTTGATGCCCAGTTCCCACGCGCGGAAGTGGAGCATCATCAGGTCCCACTTCTCGACATCCGCGGGGATGTAGAGATTGAGCGACTGCGCCTGGTCGATGTAGGGCGTGCGGTCGGCGGCGAGTTCGAGCAGCCAGCGCTGGTCAATCTCGAAGCTCGTCTTGAACGTGTCCTTTTCATGCGCCTCGAGGAAGTCGAGGTGCATCACGCTGCCACCCTTTTCGAGGATGCTGTTCCACACCGCGTCGCTGTTCTTCGCCTTGGCGATGAGCAGTTTTTCGAGATGCGGGTTTTTGACGACGAAGCTGCCCGACAGCGTCTTGTGCGTGTAGATGTTGGCCGGAATCGGTTCGATGCACGCGCTGGTGCCGCCCGCGATGATGCTGATCGACGCGGTCGGCGCGATCGCCATCTTGCAGCTGAACCGCTCCATCACGCCCATATCCTCAGCATCAGGGCAGGCGCCGCGTTCCTGCGCGAGCATCATCGACGCGGTGTCGACCTGTTCGCGGATATGGCGGAAAATGCGCAGGTTCCAGGTCTTGGCCATCGCGCCTTCGAACGGGATGAGGCGAGCCTGCAGGAAGCTGTGGAAGCCCATGACGCCCAGCCCGACCGAGCGTTCGCGCATCGCGCTATATTTGGCGCGCGCCATTTCGTCGGGCGCGCGGTCGATATAGTCCTGCAGCACATTGTCGAGGAAGCGCATGACGTCCTCGATGAACATCTTGTCGCCGTTCCAGTCGTCCCATGTTTCCATGTTGAGCGATGACAGGCAGCAGACGGCAGTCCGGTCATTGCCCAGATGATCGACGCCGGTGGGCAAGGTGATTTCGGAACAGAGGTTCGAGGTCGAGACTTTGAGGCCGAGGTCGCGGTGATGCTTGGGCATCATCCGGTTCACCTGATCGACAAAGATGATGTAGGGCTCACCCGTCGCGAGCCGCGTTTCGACGAGCTTCTGGAACAGCGCGCGCGCGTCGACACTGCCACGCACGCTGCCATCCTTGGGTGAGGTCAGCGCGAATTCGCTGCCTTCGCGCACCGCTTCCATAAAGGCGTCGGTGATGAGCACGCCGTGGTGGAGGTTCAGCGCCTTGCGGTTGAAGTCGCCCGACGGTTTGCGGATTTCGAGGAATTCCTCAATCTCCGGATGCGAGACGTCGAGGTAGCAGGCCGCCGAACCGCGCCGGAGCGAACCCTGGCTGATCGCGAGCGTCAGCGAATCCATCACGCGGACAAAGGGGATGATACCGCTGGTCTTGCCATTGAGGCCGACGGGTTCGCCAATGCCGCGGACATTGCCCCAATAGGTGCCGATGCCGCCGCCGCGCGAGGCGAGCCAGACATTTTCGTTCCACGTGCCGACGATGCCTTCCAGGCTGTCGCTGACCGAGTTCAGATAGCAGCTGATCGGCAGCCCGCGTCCGGTGCCGCCGTTCGACAGCACAGGCGTTGCCGGCATGAACCACAGTTTCGAAATGGCGTCATAGATGCGCTGGGCATGCGCTGCATCGTCGGCATAGGCGGCCGCGACGCGCGCAAACAGGTCCTGATAGGATTCGCCGTCGAGCAGATAGCGATCCCTGAGCGTGTCCTTGCCGAATTCGGTCAGCAGGGCATCGCGTGATGCATCGGTGACGATGGCGAACCGGCGCTCGTTGATCGTGTGCGAATCGATGGCGGCAGGCTTTGCTGCGACGGTGGCGATCATCGCCGCTGCCGCCGCGAGCGCATCGGCTGTCGTATCTGCTGGGTTACCGGTCTTTTCGGGGCGTTCTGCCACCTGCGTTGCCATATCCGACGCCTCCTCAGCGTGCGTATCTCTAAAATCCATGCCTGCCCCCGTGTCCGCTATCATGCCGGGGTCGCGATTGATTCGCCACCCCTATGTTCTACTATTGTTCGGATTGACCGCACGCTTGTGTCGCTCGCTCCAACCGTCTGGCCGCAAGGGACAATCAAGGCTGTGCCGCGCGCAAAACCGCACGAAAATCGTCCCCAGCCAAACCGGCCCGAGTCGTTCAAAACACAATCTATGGGGTGCCCCCGCTGGCCTACCCACCAGACATAGTGCCACAGCCGTGCAGCGACACAAGACGATTAATAGGTTTGCAACCAAACGGTTCACCGTTCGAATGAATCGCTTCATCGCAACTGCGGTGATGCTGCAATGCAGCGACGCGCGGATGTTCCATAGTTTACCGGGTGCGCAAGGGAACGAACGGGCAACACAAATAAATGCCCGCGGCGTGACAAATCTGCTGGCGGATCGGCCTAGCTGTCGCGGCTGATGCGCACGGTGACGACGCTGCCTTCGTCAATCCCCTCACGCTTTCGCACGCTCGCCTTGACCGGCAATATGTAGCCGCCCGATTCGCGGTGCGGGAACAGCGAGCTTTGCCAGGTGGTCGCGCCGATGGTTGCGGTGATCCGCAGCGACCCGAAGCCCTTGCGCCGCCCCGTCGCTGCGGCAGGGCCAGCCGCGCGGATGGCACGCGCCGCATCAGCGGCGATGGTCAGAAAATACCATGCCGCCTTGGTCGGGGTGCCATCAGCATGCGCCCCGCGCCACAGCCATATGGGGCCCACATAGTCCCATTGCTGATCCGCCACCG
>CAXTUM010000467.1:0-3150 GCA_964247205.1 uncultured Beijerinckiaceae bacterium | reverse complement strand
TACGAACCACAATTCCAGCCAGCGCGAGCGTGAAGGTGGAACCATTCGTGGTTCCGGGCGCGAAATGGGTCATGTCACTTCTCCAGAAAAACCGATGAGTTGGGCATAAGTCGGGCTTGAATCGGGTCGCTCATCAGCCAAACGAATATGCCATCGCTTGATACATATATTAAACGAATGTTTTTGAGCTTGAACATCACAAATAATGACATAAGATGCCGATCAGGGCTTTCCGGGAGGCAAATCATGGCGCATCTGCTCGATATCGATCAACTCAGGACACTGATTGCGATCGCCGACACCGGTTCCTTCACCCGCGCGGCGGATATCGTTCACAAAACCCAGTCCGCCGTCTCGATGCAGATGAAGCGGCTTGAGGAGCGAGTCGGCCGTGATATCTTCGAGAAGGACGGTCGCGCCTCGCGCCTGACCGAAGATGGCGAGCGGCTGCTGGATTACGCCCGCCGTATCGTCAGCCTCAACCATGATTGCATCATGAGCTTCACCGATGCGGCGCTTTCGGGCCGGGTGAAGCTGGGCGTTCCCGATGATTATGCGGATCGCTATCTGCCGGAAATCCTTGCCCGCTTCACCCGCTCGAATTGCAAGGTCGAGGTCACGGTGATCTGCGAGCCGACACCGATGCTGATCGAGCGCATTCAGGCTAACGAGCTGGATCTGGCCATCATCACGCATTCGGACCATCGGGGTGCTGCCGAGGTGATTCGGCATGAGCGGCTGCTCTGGGTCACGTCATCTCGATCGCAGGTGCATGAGGAGACGCCCGTTCCGCTGGCTCTCGGGCGCCCAACCTGCCAGTGGCGGCAGGCCGCGACGGAGCGGCTGGAGCGCATCGGCAGGCCCTTCCGCGTGCTCTACGCCAGCTGGAACTCCACCGCCGTGGGCGCGACCGTAACGGCTGGTCTGGCCGTATCTGTTTTGCCTGAAAGCGCCATCCGCCCCGGCATGCGTGTGCTGGGGCCTTCGGACGGCTTCCCGGCGCTCCCCTCTGTCAAGATTGCCCTGATGCGCAACCGGCTGGAACCATCTCCACTGATGGACAAGCTGGCGGAACACATCGTCTCCAGCCTCGACAACCTCTCGGGCCGGGAGCCGGAAGCGCCCCCCGCTATCGCTGCCGAGTAAGCTGGAAATTGCATGACCACTGTTCTCATAACCGGCGCAAACCGGGGTATCGGCTATGCTCTCGCGGAAACCCTTATCAAGCGGGGCGACCGCGTCATCGCCATGGTTCGCGATCCTTTCAGGTTGCCCGATCTGCTGAAAACTGCACCGCGAGAGCAGATGATGGTCATCGGCATGGAGGTGACTGATGATCGCTCGGTGCAGAGGGCGGCTGCAGCAGTGAAGGAACCGATTGACGCTCTGGTGAATAACGCGGGCGTTTTTGGATCGCGTGAGGCAACAGCCATCGATGTGGACCTCGCTGGCTTCGCGGAAGTGATCGCGGTCAATACAATCGCTCCGCTGCGGGTCGCGCGCAGTTTTCTGCCACAGCTGAAACAGGGTAAAAACCCGCGTATTCTCACCGTATCAAGCCAGATGGGAGCCCTGTCCGGCGGCACACAGGGCTCGATTGCATACCGGGTCTCCAAGGCCGCTGTGAACAAGACGATGCAGTGTCTTGCCGCTGATCTGAAACCAGAAGGCGTGACGGTGATTGTGCTGCACCCCGGCTGGGTCCAGACCGATATGGGTGGAAGCACCGCCGATATCGCGCCTGCGGAGAGCGCCGCAGGCATCGCCAGACTGATTGATGCGATCACGCTGAAAGATACGGGGAAGTTCTTCCGCTGGGATGGAACAATCCATCCCTGGTGAACGTCAGGGACCCATGCGCCGTGCGGCGCCAATGATGGCGCCGGGTTTCTTTTCCGAACCGGACTGCACAAGAACGATCACACCTTCGGCATCAGCTGACACCGCCATGGTGGGGATATCGATGGTGAGAGCATCGCCATTCCATGGGGCGATGCGGGACACGCCGCGCACGACGTTGGTGTAAGTCACGCTGCGGCCAGTGTTTTCCCCGCGGCCAATCTGCACGGAGCGCTCTTTCACCATGGGCAAAACCCAGATATGGCCGGACAGCCCCTGTGCAGCCGCGAGAACCGCTTTCAAACCGCCCTCGCCCTTCTCGATCCGGACATCAACAGAGAGCACACCGGCTTGCGCCCGCGTCGTCAGGATGGCCTGATCGATGGAGGCGCGCTCGGAGCCAACGGCGTGGGCTGCGCCGTTGATCACGGCCTGCGGCGTGTAGACCTGACGGTCACCGCGCATGGCGGAATAGGACTTCTGCCGATATGTGAAGGCGGAATGGGCCAAAGTGTCCTTCCAGCCTAGATAGTCCCAGTAATCCACCGGCAGCGTCAGCACGATGAGTGCGGGGTCTTTCGCCAGTTCCGTCATCAGCTTGTCAGCGGGCGGACAGGACGAGCAGCCCTGGCTGGTGAAAAGCTCGATCACCGCCCTGGGCTTCTGCTGCACAACCGTCTGCGCCTGCGCGGGAAGCGCGAGCAGCAGGCTGGAGAGAGACAGAGCAATCGCGGTTTTCATGGTTCCCACACTGTATCGCGCAGATTTTAATGAAACCATTCACCCTGTCACTGGGAAGTCACGTTCGCTTGATCGGGGCGTTTCGCAGCGGGCAGCGGCGGTCGCCAGCGGCGGTGCATCCACAACCATTGCTCGGGATACTCGCGCACCCAGCCATCCACCACTTTGGTCATGGCTGCCATCGCACCTGTCACATCCACCACGCCATTGGCATCGCGCGGCAGATCCAGCGGCGGGGTCAACTCCAGCCGGAAGCGATAACCGGGCAGGCGAATAACGCGCACACCATGCACGGGGCAATCGAAATATTTTGCGAATTTGCCCAGAACAGGATTGGTGAAGGCGGGCCGTCCCAGAAAATCCACGGCGACGCCGCGGGTGAAATGCTGGTCGATCAGCATGCCGAGATGACCGCCCTTCTCCAGCACGTCGCGCATGGCATAGGACGCGCCAGGACCTGCCGCCGCGAGGCCACCCATGGTGCCGGAGCGGATGGAATGGATGATGGCGCGGGCGGCATCGTTGTTGGGCGCTCGAAAGACCGCCGTCGCTTGCAGGCCGTAGCGCGCG
>CAXTUM010000466.1:0-3157 GCA_964247205.1 uncultured Beijerinckiaceae bacterium | reverse complement strand
CGCTTCTCGCTCTATTACTTCTTCGTGTTCGGAGCCTTCGTGGCGCTGGCCTTGTGGCTGCCGCGATACCTGATGGGTGTCTATGGTCTGGATATCGCCACAGCCGGCATGATCGGCGCGGCCTATTCCATTCCAGCCTCAATCTTCCGGGCCTATGGCGGGCACCTCTCCGACAGGTTCGGCGCCAGGCGCATCATGTACTGGACCTTCCTGGTCTCGGTGATCTGCACATTCATCCTGTCCTATCCGCCGACCCAGTACGTGGTCGAAGGCATTCGCGGGCCCGTGACATTCACGACACGCATGAGCGTCACCGGCTTTGTCGGCGTGGCCTTCGTGCTCGGCTTCTTCATGAGCCTGGGCAAGGCAGCGGTCTTCAAGCATATCCCGGTCTATTATCCTGATCGGGTTGGCGCAGTCGGCGGCATCGTCGGCTTGGTCGGCGGCCTCGGCGGCTTCATCCTGCCCATCGCCTTCGGCGCTCTCAACGACCTGACGGGTGTCTGGCAGAGCTGCTTCTGGCTGCTGTTCCTGCTTGTGTCGGTATCTCTGGTCTGGATGCACCTGGCGGTGCGCGCTATGGAGAGGACCGCTGCGGAAGCCGGAGTGCCAGCGCGGACGCTGCCGGAACTTCCCGAGATGCAGCCGATCCATGGCCCCGCGCAGGAGGGCCAGCTGGCGGCCGCCGGCGCGATTCAGGATTGGCGGCCGGAGGACAAGGATTTCTGGGAGAAAGGCGGGCGTGCCATTGCCCGGCGCAATCTCTGGATATCCGTCCCGTGTCTGCTGCTGTCCTTCGCGGTCTGGATGGTCTGGTCCGTCGTGGTGGCGAAGCTGCCGAGCGTGGGCTTTGCTTTCTCGAACGAGCAGCTGTTCTGGCTGGCCTCACTGCCGGGGCTTTCAGGTGCAACCCTCCGCATTTTCTACAGCTTCATGCCCGCCATGTTCGGCGGCAGGCTGTGGACGACACTTGCAACCTGGTCGCTGCTGATCCCTGCGCTTGGCATGGGTTATGCGGTTCAGAACCCTGAAACACCCTACTGGATATTCCTCGGGCTGGCGCTGCTGTGCGGCTTCGGCGGCGGCAACTTCGCCTCCTCCATGGCCAACATCTCTTTCTTCTTCCCGAAGTCGGAGAAGGGCAATGCGCTGGCGGTCAACGCGGGCCTCGGCAATCTCGGCGTCAGCGTCGTGCAGTTCGTGGTGCCGCTAGCCATCACAGCGGGTGTCTTCGGCTGGCTGGGCGGCGCGCCGCAGACCGCGACCGTGGGAACGGTCACTACAACGCTCTGGCTGCAGAACGCCGGCTTCGTCTTCGTGCCCTTCATCATCGTCTCGGCGTTCGCGGCTTGGTTCGGCATGAACGACATCGCGACGATGAGGGCGAGTTTTGCCGATCAGGCCGTGATCTTCCGGCGTAGCCACAACTGGATCATGTGCTGGCTCTACACCGGCACCTTCGGCTCCTTCATTGGCTTCTCCGCTGCGTTCCCGCTGCTCTCGAAAATCCTTTATCCGGAGGTGAACGCTCTCCAGTACGCCTTTCTCGGTCCGTTGGTCGGGGCTCTTGCCCGCGTCTTCGCCGGCAAGCTCTGCGACCGGATCGGCGGCGGGCGCATCACCTTCTGGGCCTTCATCGCCATGAGCCTGGGCGTAACGGGCGTGCTCTATGCCATCGGCATGAAAGGCGATCCGACCTCGTTTCCGGTGTTCTTCGCCAGCTTCATGTTCCTGTTTGCCATGGCTGGCATTGGCAACGCCTCGACCTTCCAGATGATCCCCGCGATCATGCGCCTTGAAGTGGCGCGGCTGGAGCCCGGCCTGAAAGGACAGGATCTGGTCAGGCAATCCGACAAGGAAAGCGCGGCGATCATCGGCTTCACCTCGGCGATTGCCGCCTACGGCGCGTTCTTCATTCCCAAGAGCTTCGGCACGTCCATCGCGCTGACGGGCGGAGCGCAGGCCGCGCTCTACGCCTTCCTCGCCTTCTACTTGGTCTGCATCTGCGTAACCTGGTGGTTCTACACGCGTCCCGGCGGCCTGCTCCATGATGTGGAGCGGGGCCGCGCATCGCCGCCCGTCACGCCCGCCATGACCCCCGCGCAATCACTTCGGCTTTCATGAGAGGCACGACACGATGAGCCATTTTCTCAACCGCCTGACCTTCTTCAACAAGGTCTCCGAGCCCTTCTCGAACGGCCACGGCATCACGACGTCCGAGGACCGCAGCTGGGAGGATGGCTACCGCAAGCGCTGGCAGCACGACAAGATCGTGCGCTCCACCCACGGCGCGAACTGCACCGGTTCGTGTTCGTGGAAGATCTACGTCAAGGGCGGGATCGTGACGTGGGAGACGCAGCAGACGGACTATCCGCGCACGCGGCCCGACCTGCCGAACCACGAGCCGCGCGGCTGCTCGAGGGGCGCGAGCTACAGCTGGTATCTCTATTCGGGCAACCGGGTGAAGTATCCGCTTATTCGCTCGCGCCTGCTCAGGATGTGGCGCGACTCCCGTAAGACCATGACGCCAGTCGCAGCCTGGAAGAGCATCGTCGAGAACCCCGAGAAACGCGCCAACTACACCAAGATGCGCGGCCACGGCGGTTTCATCCGGGCAGGCTGGGATGAAGTGACAGAAATCATCGCCTCGGCCAATGCTTACACCGCCAGGACCTATGGTCCGGACCGGGTCTTCGGCTTCTCGCCGATACCGGCCATGTCGATGGTCTCTTACGCTGCGGGCTCGCGCTATCTCAGCCTGATCGGCGGCGTCTGCATGTCGTTCTACGACTGGTATTGCGACCTGCCGCCCGCTTCGCCGCAAACTTGGGGCGAGCAGACTGACGTGCCGGAATCGGCTGACTGGTACAATGCAGGCTTCATCATCCTATGGGGCTCAAACGTTCCGCAGACGCGCACGCCTGATGCGCATTTCTACACCGAAGCCCGCTATCGCGGCATGAAGAGCGCGGTGATATGCCCGGATTATTCGGAGGCGGCGAAGTTCGGCGATATCTGGCTTTCCGTCAAGCAGGGCACGGATTCCGCGCTCGCGATGGCGATGGGCCACGTGATCCTCAAAGAATATCACGTCGACCGGCAGGCGACCTATTTCCGCGATTACGTGCGCCAGTACACCGATATGCCGATGCTGGTG
>CAXTUM010000465.1:0-3157 GCA_964247205.1 uncultured Beijerinckiaceae bacterium | reverse complement strand
TGCCCAAGAAGGATGCCGAGGAAATCGCGATGCATTTTCTCAAGAAGGTGAAAATCCCCGAGCAGGCCAACAAGTATCCCGGCCAGCTTTCTGGCGGCCAGCAGCAGCGCGTGGCCATCGCCCGCTCGCTCTGCATGTTCCCCAAGATCATGCTGTTCGACGAGCCTACCTCGGCGCTCGACCCGGAAATGGTCAAGGAAGTGCTCGAAACCATGGTGAGCCTCGCGGAAGAGGGCATGACCATGCTCTGCGTGACCCACGAGATGGGCTTCGCCCGCCAGGTCGCCAACCGCGTGATCTTCATGGATTTCGGCTCTGTCGTGGAGATCAACACACCGGACGAATTCTTCAAGAACCCGCAGCATGAGCGGACCCGGCTGTTCCTGAGCCAGATCCTGCATTAGCCGCCTGTTGGCAACCTCACCTGACAGGTGAAACGGCGCGTGATCTCGGTTAAAGCCTGCTGATGCTCGAGACAGCGCGACAGGAACACTCCGAAGCCGACGGCAAGATCACGCCGTCCATGGCGCAGTACATCGAGATCAAGGCAGCGAACCCGGATTCGCTGCTGTTCTACCGCATGGGCGATTTCTACGAGCTGTTTTTCGAGGATGCGGAGATTGCGTCCCGCACGCTCGGCATCGTGCTCACCAAACGCGGCAAGCATCACGGCGGCGATATCCCGATGTGCGGCGTGCCGGTGATCCGGGCCGATGACTATCTGCAGCGGCTGATTGCGGCAGGACACCGCGTTGCGGTTTGCGAGCAGCTGGAAGACCCGGCGGAGGCCCGAAAGCGCGGCTCCAAGGCGGTGGTCCGGCGCGATGTGGTGCGTCTCGTCACGGCCGGAACCATCACCGAGGACGCGCTGCTCGATCCCTCCCGCGCCTCCATCCTGCTTGGCATCGGCCGCATCAAGCTGGATGATGCCCGCCATGTCTACGGCCTGGCCGAGGTCGATATCTCCACCGGTCGCTTTGTCCTGACGGAATGCGGCGGCGAGGCGCTGGCCACCGAAATCGCCCGGATCGATCCAAGGGAAATCGTGCTGCCCGACGCCATCCGCGACGATGCGGCGCTGGTCTCGCTGTGGCGTGAGGTGCGTGCCGCCGTGGCCCGTGTCGCCCGCGACGGCATCGACAGCGCCAGTGCGGCCCGGCGCGTGGCGGATTACTTCGGCGTGGCGGCGCTTGACGGTTTCGGCCAGTTCTCGAAACCGGAGCTGATCGCGGCGGCCACCGTGCTGGCCTATGTCGAACGCACCCAGCTCGGCGTCCGTCCGCCGCTCGCGCCGCCGGTTCCGGCCGGCAGCGGCCATACGATGCAGATCGACGCCGCGACACGCGCCAATCTGGAGCTGACGCGCACGCTGGGCGGTGAACGCGCCGGATCGCTCCTGCACTGCATCGACATGTCCGTGACACCGGCGGGCGGGCGCTTGCTGGCGGAACGGCTGGCCGGGCCGTTGACGAGCGTCAACTCCATCCGCGACCGGCTGGATGCGGTGGAAACCTTCAGCGCCGATCCGCTGCTGCGCGAGCGGATGCGCGCAGCACTCAAAGGCGCGCCGGATATGCCGCGCTCGCTGTCGCGTCTCGCCATGGATCGCGGCGGCCCGCGCGATCTGGCCGCCATCCGCGATGGTGTTTCAGTGGCGTCGGCGCTGGGCGCGTTGTTGCCGGGCGAACTTCCGGCCGAGCTGGCCAAAGCCGCGCAAGCGCTTCTGGCGCTCAATCCCGCCATTGCCGCCACCTTGTCCGCCACACTGTCCGATGACCTGCCCCTTCAGAAGCGAGACGGCGGCTTCGTCCGCGCTGGCCATGTGGCCGATCTCGAGGAGATGCGGACACTGCGGGATGATTCCCGCCGGGTGATCGCCGGTTTGCAGATGCGCTATGCGGAGGAATCCGACGCGCGCACCTTGCGCATCAAGCACAACAATTTCCTGGGCTACTTCGTCGAGGTGCCGCAGAAGGACGGCGAGCGGTTCGTGCAGCCGCCGCTCAATGCGCTGTTCATCCACCGCCAGACCATGCAGGGAGCGATGCGGTTTTCGACCGCGGAGCTTGGAACGCTGGAAGCGAAGATCGCCAGCGCCGCCGACCGCGCCATTGCCATCGAACTCGGCATCTTCGATGAGTTGAAGGCGCTTGTGCTGACCCATCAATCGGCGATCCAGAAGGCGGCGGATGCGCTGGCCGTCATGGATGTTTCGGCCAGCCTTGCGGAACTGGCCGACAGGCGCGGCTGGGTGCGCCCGCAGATCGATGACAGCCTCGCCTTCGCCATTACAGCGGGGCGGCATCCCGTCGTGGAGGAAGCGGTGCGCCGCGAGGGCCACAGCTTCATCGCAAACGGGGCCGACCTCTCGCCGCCCGAGGCCGAAAGCGCGGGCCGCATCCTGCTCGTCACCGGCCCGAACATGGCGGGCAAATCGACATTCCTGCGCCAGAATGCGGTAATTGCCGTGCTGGCGCAGATGGGGGCGTATGTTCCGGCGGATGCCGCGCATATCGGTGTCGTCGACCGCCTGTTCTCGCGCGTCGGCGCGGCGGATGATCTGGCGCGCGGGCGCTCGACCTTCATGGTCGAGATGGTGGAAACCGCCGCGATCCTCAATCAGGCCACGGGCAAGAGCTTCGTTATTCTGGACGAGATCGGGCGCGGCACGGCCACCTTCGACGGGCTCTCCATCGCCTGGGCGGCCATAGAGCATCTGCACGCCACGAACCGCTCGCGCGCGCTGTTCGCCACGCATTACCATGAGCTGACCGCACTGGCGCAGAAGCTGCCGCGGCTGGCCAATGTGACGATGCGCGTGACGGATCACGACGGCGATGTTGTCTTCCTGCACGAGGTCACGACGGGGGCAGCAGACCGCAGCTACGGCATCCAGGTGGCGAAACTGGCCGGCCTGCCGATGGCGGTGGTGGAGCGCGCCAAGTCCATCCTGGCCGAGCTGGAAAAGGGCGAGCGGCAGGCGCCGGTGGACAGGCTGCTGGGGGAACTGCCACTGTTCGCGGCGCTGCCCGTGGCACGGCAGGAGCCCTATTCCGCGAAGACACCGAAGAAAGATGCGCTGCGCGAGGCATTGGCGGAAGTGCAGCCGGACGAAATGACGCCGAGGGAGGCGCTGGCGGCGCTTTACCGGTTGAAG
>CAXTUM010000464.1:0-3157 GCA_964247205.1 uncultured Beijerinckiaceae bacterium | reverse complement strand
CTGGCGGCGGGCCGATCCTCGACATGGCCCCCTATTATCTCGGTGCTCTGGTCAACCTGCTGGGTCCGGTCGAAAGCGTGCAGGCGCGGGCTTCAGCGGGGTTCAGCGAGCGGCACGTGACAGCGGAAGGACCGATGAAGGGCAAGTCCATCACCGTCGAGACGCCGACAACCGTGATGGCTCTCGTGCATTTCGCATCAGGCGCCGATATCATGTTCACCATGAGCTGGGACGTGTGGAAGCACGGCCATCCGCCGATCGAGCTCTATGGCACTCTGGGCTCGCTCAGGGTTCCTGATCCTAATTTCTTCGGCGGCGCAGTCGAGGTGGCCGAAGGGCGCGGCGACTGGGAGCGTCTTGACTCAGCTGACCGGCCTTTCGGCAAGCCCAACTGGCGCTCGCCGATGTGGGCACCGTCGATGCCGGACCAGGCGAATTACCGCTGTCTGGGCATCGCAGAACTGGCGAGCGCCGTGATGCGTGATACACCGCACCGGGCATCGGGAGCCCTGGCCAGCCACGTGCTGGATGCCATGCACGCGATACTGACGGCGGGAACAACGGGCGGCACTGTACGAGTGACTTCCCGCATCGAACGTCCCGCCGCCCTGACCGATGCCGAAGCCATGGCGCTTTGGGCTGGCCCGACCTTCTGAGGACATGATCATGGCGACCAACATCAAGGGACCGGCGATTTTCCTGGCGCAATTCGCGGGTGATGCCGCGCCGTTCAATTCATGGCCCGCGATCACAAAATGGGCAGGCGATCTGGGCTACAAGGGTGTGCAGGTGCCGACCTGGGATGCCCGCCTGTTCGACCTTCGGAAGGCTGCGGAATCGAAGACCTATTGCGATGATCTCGCAGGCGTGGCGCGCGCCAACGGCGTCGAGATCACCGAGCTTTCAACCCATCTTCAGGGACAGCTCGTAGCGGTGCACCCCGCCTATAACGACGCGTTCGATGCCTTTGCGCCCGACGCCGTGAAAGGCAAACCCAAGGCGCGCCAGCAATGGGCCGTGGAACAGCTGATGCTCGCGGCAAAGGCTTCGCGCAACCTCGGCCTCAATGCCAGCGTCTCCTTCACCGGCGCACTGGCGTGGCCCTTCGTCTATCCCTGGCCGCAGCGTCCTGCTGGACTGATCGAAACAGCCTTTGGCGAGCTCGGCAAGCGCTGGAAGCCGATCCTCAACGCCTATGACGAGGCCGGCGTTGATCTCTGCTACGAGATCCATCCCGGCGAGGATGTCTTCGACGGCGCGAGCTTCGAGATGTTTCTCGATGCAGTGAAGGGCCACAAGCGCTGCATGATCAACTACGACCCCTCGCATTTCGTGCTGATGCAGCTCGATTATCTCGCTTTCATCGACATCTACCATGAGCGGATCGGGGCATTTCACGTCAAGGATGCCGAGTTCAATCCGACCGGGCGGCAGGGCATCTATTCGGGCTACCAGTCCTGGACCAACCGCGCCGGGCGCTTCCGGTCACTCGGCGACGGGCAGGTGGATTTCTCGGGTATTTTCTCGAAGCTCGCCCAGTACAATTATGACCGCTGGGCCGTGCTTGAATGGGAATGCTGCCTGAAACATCCGGAGGACGGTGCAGCCGAGGGCGCGCCTTTCATCGCCAGCCACATCATCCGCGTCACTGAAAAAGCCTTTGATGACTTCGCAGGCGGCGCAACCGACAGGAAGCAGATCCGGCGCATGCTGGGCCTGTAAAGGATCACGATCATGATCGAGGCCAGAACCCAACCGGCGCCCCGCCCCATCCGTTTCGGCATGGTGGGCGGCGGCGAAGGCGCATTCATCGGCGCGGTGCACCGCATGGCTGCGCGGCTGGACGGACATTTTCAGCTTGTTGCCGGCGCGTTGTCCTCGACACCCGAAAGAGCTATCCGCTCCGGCGAGGCGCTCGGGCTCGATCCAGCCCGGGTCTATGCCAATTTCCGCCAGATGGCGCGGCGCGAGGCGCGGCTGAAGGATGGTATCGAGGCCGTCGCCATCGTCACGCCCAACCACATGCATGCGCCTGTTGCTCTGGCGTTCCTGAAAGCGGGCATCCATGTGATCTGCGACAAGCCGCTGACAACAACGCTGGCCGAAGCGCGCAAATTGCGTCTGGCTGCGGAAAAATCCGGAGTCATCTTCTGTGTCACCCACAATTACACGGGGTATCCCATGGTGCGCCAGGCGCGCGCCATGGTGCAGGCCGGTGATCTCGGTGACATCCGCGTCGTGCAGGTTGAATATGCGCAGGACTGGCTGACCAGTGATCTGGAAGCCACCGGCCAGAAGCAGGCGGAGTGGCGCACTGACCCTTTGCGCGCGGGTACGGGCGGGTGCATCGGTGATATTGGCACGCACGCATTCAACCTGGCCGATTTCATCACCGGGCTCGAGCTGGCGGAACTCTCGGCGGAACTGACGACCTTCGTGCCGGGACGCCGTGTCGATGACAACGTGCAGATCATGCTGCGCTATGCCAATGGCGCGCGCGGTATGCTCTGGGCCAGCCAGATTGCGCCAGGCAACGAGAACAACCTGAAAATCCGCATTTTCGGCACAAAGGGCGGCCTCGAATGGCGGCAGGAGCACCCCAACCAGTTGTTCTGGTCCCCCTACGGCGAAGCGACACGCATTCTCGCGCGAGGCACGGGATCGGCAGGGCCGGATGCCGCACGCATCACGCGTATCCCAAGTGGACATCCCGAAGGCTATATCGAAGCCTTCGCCACGATCTACAGCGAGGCAGCCGCAGCAATCCGCGCTGTGCAGTCAGGCAAGCCGAAGTCAGCGGAAGTGATGTATCCGACTATGTTCGACGGGGTGAAAGGCGTCGCCTTCATCGATTTTGCCGTCAGGTCTTCACGGGCTGGAGGGAAGTGGCTGATTTTCCGCGGATTTTCCAGAGCAACTGACTGAACACCGGTCGAGTCGGCACAAGCGTCTCTCCGGCAGCTCCTGGGACCGCCGCATTTTGGCGGAGCAATCCAGGGCAGGCAACGGCGAGAGGCCTTCCGCATCAACACGGAATGCGCTTGCGGCCAGTTCGTCTTCAGGTCAGGCCTGTAGTGCCGTCAATGCCTGGTCATCAACAGGGCAGAACGCATGACCGGTCAACGCGCTGGTTTCATCAGAAGCTTCCTTTGCATCG
>CAXTUM010000463.1:0-3164 GCA_964247205.1 uncultured Beijerinckiaceae bacterium | reverse complement strand
CGCAGGGGCAGTTCGATGAACGGGAATGGAGGCTGGATGCGCTTGAGGCGCGGGGAGGGCGGGTTGGTCACGCCCGGCTGGTCGATCCGCCCCGGCGGGAAGCTCCACTCGTCCGGTCCGCGATAGGCATAGGCGCCATCAATCTGCAGAACCTCCGCCGTGCATTCGATCGGCATTTCCTCGGGTCCCGCGAAATAGGCGAAGGCGTTGTCGCCCGGCCCGTGCCGCCCCACACCCCACTCAATGGGGTAGCCGTGCTCGCGCATCGTGCCGCACATCCGCATCATGCTGTCGATGTCCGGCATCTCGAACGCGATGTGGTTCAGCGTGGGCCGCATCGGCGTGCGTCCTATGACCATGCAATGATGATCCGTGCCGCAGTTGAAGAAGCCGTTCGTGCGGCTTTCATCGACCACAAGAAAGCCGAGCACGTCCCGCATATATGCCCGCATGGAATCGTAGGCGCCGCTGTTCAGGTTGAAGTGCGTGACCTTCATGAACCGGTCCGGACGGCTTGTATGGACAGCCTCGGCAAGCGCCACAAAGCTCACGGTCCTGCCCTCGGGGTCGCGGCTGTCAAAGCCCGGTCCGAACCCGTCGTCAAAAGCGCGCGGCGTGCTGGAGACGGGCAGCCCAGCCGCTTTGATGCGCCCGTGCAGCTCCTCAAGGGCGGCCTCGCCCCGGGCGTTGAAGACAATGCGCCGGGCGGCTGTCCCCCCGGATGCAATGGTCAGAATGGGATGATCGGCTGCGGTGCCGCGGAAGCGGATCATCTCAGCCTGAGAACTGTCCCGTAGCGCAGGGATACGCTCCAGTCCCCAGACCGTCTCGTAGAACGTGGCGGCCTGCGCCAGATTGGCTGCGCCGATCTCCGCGCCGCGAACACCTGCAATCAGATTGTTCATGGCGCAATTGCTCCTTGTGTACCGCTGTTCCGCCCGCGCAGGACAAGCCTGGACATCTCCGCCGTCGTCTCGAAATGGCGGTTCAGCAAATCGACCGCGAGGTCGGCATGGCCGCCCAGCGCCGCTTCGAGCAGGGCGCTGTGTTCGTCATCGCGCTGCCGGGCATCCGCCGTCGGCGCCTGCCGGGACAGGTTGCGGTAGCGTTCGGCCTGCACGAAGAGCAGATCGCAGAAACCAACCAGAATGCCGGAACCGCAGCCATCCGTCAGTGCGCGATGAAAAGCCCGATGGGCCTCGGTCCATGCCGGAACGGGATTGCCGCCGCCATCATGCCTCGGCTGCCGCGTCAGCCTGTGATAGGCCAGAAGGAGATGCTCTCCCCATGCCGTGCCGCCAGACCGGATCGATTCCCGCATGGCCGTCTCGTTCAGCCAGCAGCGCGTCCGTGTCAGTTCCTGCAACTCCTGCTCGCTCACGGGCGCCACGAAGAAGCCGCGCATGTCCTGGGCCGAAACCAGCCCCTCGCTCGCCAGCCGGTTCAGAGCTTCCCGGACGGGGCTGATCGCCGTATCGTAATCAGCAGCCAGCGCCTGCACCCTGAGCTGGAGACTGGGGGGCAGCGCACCCGTCATGATCCTCGTGCGCAGGTCATCGGCCACCACCGAGGCACGGGTAACGCGCGGTTCCGGTGCACTGGCGGGAGCCCTGTATGATAATCGATTATTTGACATTGATTTTCTGATAGTCGATTATAAGGGACAAATCAACGGGACTGGACTGCAAACCGGTTCCGGGAAATCCGGGGAGTATCTGATGATCCGCACCAGGCGCGTGGTTCGGGGCAGGATGGCAGGTTTCCTGTCATTTCTTGGCCTTGCCGTATTCACTGCAACAGCGGCGTCTGCGCAATCGAACTGGCCGCAGCGCCCCATCACCATGATCGTCTCGCAGGCTGCCGGCGCTTCCCCGGATGTTTTCGCACGCTTGCTGGCCGAGAAACTGAATGCAGTGCTCAAGCAGCCTGTCATCATCGACAACAAGCCGGGAGCCGGCAACGCCATCGGCGCTCAGGCGGCGGCCCGCGCGGCGCCGGACGGGCATACGTTCTTCTTCGCCACATCGGCGGCCCTGTCGATGAACCCGTTCCTGATGAAGAACCTGCCTTATGACCCGGTGAATGACTTCGTGCCCGTGGCCCTTGTAACCCGCAGCCACCAGATTTTGGTTGCCCATCCTGATGTTCCTGCCAATTCGCTCGCCGAAGTGATCGCACTGGCCAGGAAGGATCCGGACAAATACAGCATCGTCATCGACGGCCCGCGCAATCTCTCGGGCGTGATCGTCCGGTTGCTGAAGTCGCGGGCGGAGATCAACATCACCGAAGTGCCCTATTCGAATGTGCCGTCATCCTTGCAGGACGTCATATCCGGCCGCATCGCATTCGGGCTCTATTCCGTCTCGGTGGCGGAAGCCCTGGTCAAGGATGGCAAGCTCAAGGTGATCGCGACCGCATCGGCGGATGGCAACAACACCTTTCCCAATGCAGAATCCGTGGCCAGGACGCTCCCGGGTTTTGATTTTCTGGGCTGGTTCATGGTGGTTGCACCGAAAGGAACACCCGAGCCCGTCATCGCGGAAATGCACAAGGCGATAGCTGCGGCAGTCGGTGATCCCGCCGTACTGGCCCTGGCGCCCAAGCTGGGTTTCGACATTGATCCGAAGGGTATCGGAACCCGGGAAGACGCCCGGCGTTTTCTCGCCGCCCAGCTCGACCTTTGGAGCAGGACAACCAAGGATCTGGGCCTGCTGCCGGAATGATCATCGCAGCCCGGGAACCGTTGTTCTGGTCATCGCCGGGCCCGGCTGCGACAGGTCGCGGCATTGGGCTTTGTAGCAGAAGCCGGGTCCGGTTATTCATCCGGACTTCAAGAATGCATCTGGCAAGCTGCCCCTTGCAGGCTTCACATCCGGATCAATGCATTGTTCATGAAGCATCGATACGGAACCGATCACGATCTGAAGATCACGCCGTCATTTTTCCCCATCCAGTGCGTATCGACAATCACGCCATCGGCTGACTGTCGGGCGGTACGGCGCCGGCGGGGACGTTTTTGCCTGCCTGGAGACGCTCTACCATCAGGCTGAGCAGTTGATAACCGAACCGCGGGTTTTGCAGGCAAAGCTCCTGCAGCTTCTCATAGCGGATCGTCAGCGTGTTCACCTCGCTGACGGCTGCCGCCGTTGCATTCCTTGTCCGCT
>CAXTUM010000462.1:0-3170 GCA_964247205.1 uncultured Beijerinckiaceae bacterium | reverse complement strand
CGTACTGTCCACGATGTGTCCGAACGTCTGTCCACCTTCTCTCCGGTCCATACAGGGAGAAGGTGGCAGGCGAAGCCTGACGGATGAGGGTGAACCCCTGGCGTCCGTGATTAGCTCTCATCCGCCCGCCAAGGGGCGGGCACCTTCTCCAGGGGGAGAAGGAAAAATGCCATGAACACCACGCTTTTCCTTATCCAGTGCCTGAACGGATTGCAGCTGGGCGTTCTGCTGTTTCTGGTGGCCGCAGGCCTCACGCTGGTCTTCGGCGTCATGGATTTCATCAATCTTGCGCACGGCGTGCAATACATGCTCGGAGCGTATCTCGCTGTGACCTTCACTGCGCTCACCGGCAATCTTTTTCTCGCACTGCCGCTGGCGCTCCTCGCCGCCATGATTCTGGGGCTCGTGCTGGAGGTTGTGGTGTTCCGTCATCTCTATGACCGGGACCATCTGGAGCAGGTGCTCGCCACCTTCGGGATCATCATGTTCCTCAATCAGGGCGTCAAGATCGTCTGGGGCGCGGCGCCGCTCAGCGTGCCGGTTCCGGAGATCTTGCAGGGATCCATCGCGCTGGCGCAGGGCGTGCTGTATCCGGTCTATCGGCTCGCCATCATCGGCTCGGGGCTGGCCGTGGCGCTTGGGCTGCATCTTCTGATCAACCACACGCGTATCGGCATGCTGATCCGGGCCGGGTCCACCAATGCGCCGATGGTTTCAGCGCTTGGCGTCGATATCCGCCGTCTGTTCATGATCGTTTTCGGCTTCGGCGCGATGCTGGCGGGATTCGCCGGCATCATGATTGCGCCGATCCTGTCGGTGGAACCCGGCATGGGGGACCAGATCCTGATCCTTGCTTTCGTGGTCATCGTCATCGGCGGCATAGGCTCCATCCGGGGCGCCTTCATCGCGGCGATCCTCATCGGCCTCGTCGACACGCTGGGGCGTTCATTCACGGTGGATATCCTGCGCAGCTTCGGCATGGGACCATCGAACGCCCGCGCCGTCGGCCCGGCGATTTCCTCCATGCTGATTTACGTGCTGATGGCGGGGGTGCTGTTCTTCCGGCCTTCCGGGCTGTTTCCAGCGAAAGGGCGCTGAGTGACGCGCCCTTCGAAGCTAATTCCTCTCCTCCTGTTCTCAGCCCTGGCGGCGATCCCGCTGCTCGGGCTGTTTATCCGTGACGGGTATCTGCTAAGCCTCATCTCCCGCGTGATGATCTTCGCCATCGCGGCGGTCGCTCTTGATCTGATCCTGGGTTTTGGTGCGCTCGTGTCGTTCGGCCATGCCGCGTTCATCGGCATCGGAGCCTATGCGATGGGTATTCCGGCATCGCATGGTTACAATGGCTTCCTCACCGGGCTGCTCGCGGCGCTGGCGGCCTCCGCCTTCTTCGCGCTGGTGACGGGTGCGATTTCGCTCAGGACCAAGGGCGTCTATTTCATCATGATCACACTCGCTTTCGGGCAGATGGCTTTCTACACTGCCGCTTCCCTCAGTACCTATGGCGGTGATGATGGCCTCACGGTTGCAGCGCGCTCGCTGGTAATGGGCGGCAAGCTTTTGAAGGATGACCGCGTGTTCTATTACGTGGTGCTGGCCTGCCTGATCGGCGTCTACTGGCTGTGCCGCATCATCGTGGCGTCTCGTTTCGGGCGCGTGCTGCAGGGCGCGAGGCAGAACCCGCAGCGCATGCAGGCCATCGGCTTCAACCCCTATCCCTATCAGCTTGCGGCCTATGTGCTGGCAGGGATGATCGGCGGGTTGTCTGGCTTCCTGCTGGCCAACCTGACCGAGTTCGTCAGCCCGGCCTACATGTCATGGCAGCGCTCGGGCGAGTTGATCGTCATGGTGGTGATGGGCGGCATGGGTTCGCTGCATGGCGCGATCATCGGCGCAGCGGCGTTTCTGCTGCTGGAAGAATGGCTGTCAGGATTCACCGAACACTGGAAGGTGATCTTCGGTCCCATGCTGGTGCTGATCGTTCTGTTCATGAAGGGCGGGATTCTGGGCTTCATCCAGCGGCTGTCGGGAGGCAGAGATGGCTGATGCCGTTCTCTCCCTCCGGGGACTGCGCAAGAATTTCGGCGGATTGCGTGTCACGGATGATGTCTCGCTTGATGTGCTTCCGGGCGAAATCCATGCCGTCATCGGTCCCAACGGCGCTGGCAAGACGACACTTATCCACCAGATCTCGGGCTTCATGCAGCCCGATGCGGGGCAGGTATTCCTGGCAGGCACCGATGTCAACAAGCTGCCGCCGGACAAACGCGCGGGTACCGGCCTTGCCCGCTCGTTCCAGATCACTTCCGTTTTGCCCGGCTTCTCGGCACTGGAGAATGTAGCGCTCGCCGTGCAGGCGCGCTCGGGATCAAGTTTCCGGTTTTTCGGCAATGCGGCTGCAGAGGAGGTGCTAAACGCTCAGGCGCGGGAGATGCTGGCGGAGGTCGGACTCTTGGAGCGCGGCGAGGTTTTGGCGCGTGTGCTGTCCCATGGCGAAAAGCGCGCGCTGGAATGCGCCATCGCGCTGGCGATGCAGCCCAAGGCGATGCTGCTGGACGAGCCCATGGCGGGCGCAGGCCATGAAGAAGGCCAACGGCTGATCAATCTGATGATGCGGCTGAAAACCAGAATTCCCATGCTGCTGGTGGAACACGACATGGATGCCGTTTTCCGCGTGGCGGACAGGGTATCCGTGCTGGTTTATGGAAGGATCATCGCCACGGGAACGCCCGCCGACATCCGTGCCAACCCGCAGGTGCGGGAGGCCTATCTCGGCGAGGAGGGGGCCCATGCTTGAGGTTTCTTCCTTGCAAGCTGGCTATGGCCCGGCGCAGGTGCTGTTCGATATCGGCTTCACCGTGGCCGCGGGCGAAGTGGTCAGCCTGCTCGGGCGCAATGGCATGGGCAAGACCACGACGATCCGCGCCATCACGGGGCTGATCAGGCCGAAGGCAGGCCGCGTCAGCGTCGGCGGCCGCGACCTCACAGGAGCCGCGCCCTTCCGCCTCGCGCAGGCCGGCATCGGTCTGGTGCCCGAGGGCCGGATGATCTTTCCGACGTTGTCGGTCGAGGAGAATCTGATCGCCACCGCCGCGAGCCGCTTCGGCAAGCCGCGCTGGGACATCGCACGGATCTATGATTTCTTCCCGCGCCTCAGGGAGCGTCGCGCC
>CAXTUM010000461.1:0-3177 GCA_964247205.1 uncultured Beijerinckiaceae bacterium | reverse complement strand
ACGCCATCGCGCCCGATCTCGAAACCGTCGCATCGCGCACCGGGCTGGACGCGAGCGACATCACTGATTTCGTGCACCTGTTCATTACCAGCGACCGGGTCGTGACCTGCTACAGCCAGGGCGTCAACCAGTCGGCGCAAGGCTCGGACAAGGTGAATGCGATCCTGAATTGCCATCTGGCCACGGGGCGCATCGGCAGGCCGGGCTGCGGACCACTGTCGCTGACGGGCCAACCCAACGCCATGGGCGGGCGTGAGGTGGGCGGGCTCGCCAACATGCTGGCGGCGCATATGGGTTATTCGCCGACCGAAGTGGAGCGTGTGCGGCGGTTCTGGGATGCGCCTGATATTGCGCAAGGCGAGGGCCTGAAGGCGGTCCAGATGTTCGAGGCGATCGAGCGCGGCGAGATCAAGGCGCTCTGGGTGATGCACACCAACCCGGCGGTGACGCTTCCGCGCGCAGACGCCATGCGCGCAGCCATGAAGAAGCTCGATCTCTTCGTGGTGTCGGAGGCCATGACCAGCACCGACACCACGCTGTCCGGCGCGCATGTTCTTTTGCCTGCCGCTGTCTGGGGCGAGAAGGACGGCACGGTGACCAACTCCGAGCGGCGCATCTCGCGCCAGCGATCCTTCCTGCCAGCGCCTGGCGAAACGAAGCCGGACTGGGAACATATCGCGCTGGTGGCGAAGAGGATGGGTTTCGCAGACGGTTTCAACTACAGCAACGCCGCCGCGATCTACCGCGAGCATGCGGCACTGTCGGCTTGCGAGAACGGTGGCAGCCGCGATTTCGACATTGGTGCGACGGCGGATATCAGCGATGCGGACTATGAGGCGATGCAGCCCTTCCTGTGGCCATGGCGCAAGGGCGAGTCACCGCAGGAGCGGTTCTTTGCGGATGGCCGGTTTTATACACCAGACCAGCGTGCCCGCTTGCTGCCTTTGGCTGATCCGGTGCTGGCCGCTCCTGTCGATTCACGGTTCCCGTTCCTGCTCAACACGGGCCGTGTGCGCGATCACTGGCACACGATGACGCGAACCGGAAAAGCGCTCAAGCTGGCAAGGCATGTCGCCGAGCCGATGCTTGCGATGACCGCAGCAGATGCACTGGGTCTTGGTGTCACGGAGGGTGATTTTGTCCGCATCGACAGCGCCCATGGCGCTGCGACCCTGCGCGTCACGCTGGACGATGGCCTGCCAACGGGAAGCGTCTTCGCGCCATTCCACTGGAATGATGCGTCAAGCGGTCTTGCCCGCGTGGACGCCGTGGCACAGGCCGTGACAGACCCGGTGTCAGGACAGCCGGAACTCAAGGCCACACCGGTGAAACTGTCGCCGATCCGCATGGCGTCAGAGGGATTTCTCGTCAGCCGCCAGCGCATCACCCTGCCCGAGTGGCTGCAGCACACGCGCATCACCATACCCGGCGGCGAGGTCTTGCTGTTCGCCTCGACGCGATCCCCTGAGGCCATCCACGGGCTGCTGATCAACCACCTCGGTGAAGCCTGGCAGCGCGCCGAGGTTTCCGATCCCTTTGCCGGAGACTTCCGCACCCTGGCCTTTGCAGGCGAGCGCCTGGATGCCGCACTCTTCGTCCAGACCCGCCGTGATCCGGTGGCGCTGGACTGGCTGATCGAAAGCCTTGGCAAGGAAACCCTGTCGTCAGCAGAGCGCAAGGCCGTGGTGGCAGGGCTGACTCCTGCGGGCAGCGTCGATCAGGGGCCATTGGTCTGCTCATGCTTCGCGGTGCGCCGCGCGACCATGGCTGCAGCTGTGCATGGCGGCGCTGTTACGGTTGAGGCCATCGGGGAAATGCTGAAGGCAGGCACCAATTGCGGCTCCTGCCGCCCCGAGATCAAGCGTGTGATCAGTGATGAACGGGCCAGTGTGGCCGAGATGTCCGCAGCCTGATCAGGTCATCACCTGACACGTCTCGCAAACAAACACCCGCCGCGTCGCCATCTCGAACCGGCGGATATCGGTCGTGCAGGCCGGACAGACCGGTTTGCCGAAAATATTAACGCGCTCGCCGTAGCGGGAGCGGGATTTTTTGACACCGTCCACCGTGATGATGGAATTGTTCTTCACGCCGATTTCCAGGAGATGCACGGAATCGGTCCAGATCCGCTCAAAAACCGAGCGCTCCACCTGCTTACCCGGCGTATTTGGATGGAGCTTCTGCCGCCACAGGATCTCACTGCGATAAATATTACCGATGCCCGCCATGACGGATTGATCCATCAGCAGCTGGCCGATGGCGGTGCGGCTGCGGCTGATCCTAGCCCAGGCGCGTTCAGGATCGGCATCGGCGCGCAAGACGTCTGGTCCGATGCGGGCGATGAGCGTAGCGCGACCGGCTGCATCGAGCACCTCGCAGGTGTTGGGTCCGTTGATGTCAACGACATGGCTGGAGCTGACCATGCGCACGCGCACCGCGCCACGCGGTTCGGCGGCAGGACTTTTGGCCGTCCTGAACCTGCCGAACAGGCCAAGGTGGATATGCAGGGTCTCGTCATGGCCGAAATGATAGAGCAGATGCTTGCCATAAGCGTCCACGCTCGTGCAGGTCTGACCATCAAGGCGCGCGGCGCCTTCCGCAAACCTGCCCTGCGGTGACGTGACCTCCAGCACTTTCCCTGCGAGCATGGGGCGCTGGTCGCGCGCGGCGCGGTGGATAGTATGGCCCTCAGGCATGGGAAGAACTCATGTCATGAAAACAGCGCGAGTTGCGCATCGTCGGCGGAGGGGCCCATCCCGAGTTCGCGGAGCATACCGGGTATTTTCTCCTTCATGGCGAAGAACCCGCGTGTGCCATGCGGCCAGGCCAGAGTGTCGAAAGCGCGCCTGACCTGAACCAGCCGGATGCCTTTGGCCTTCAGCAGAGGCGTGATCCCGGCCAGGCATGCCGCGACAGGCCCGACCGGTGCATAGGCCGTCACCACCGTTTCCAGTGCGTGCCTGCGCGCCCAGTCCTCGATGGCAAGTGCGGACAGGGATGGCAGGTGTGTTGCGGGCACTTCAAACGTCGCGGATGCTGTGGCAAGACCATTTTGAATCGCGCTGTCTTTGAACGCCCGTACAAGCCCTGACGTCTCAAGCGGTGACAAGCCGTCATGCAGCACAGCACCTGCCACGGCGACGATATCGGCATCGCCCCTATCAAGGCTTGCGGGAT
>CAXTUM010000460.1:0-3181 GCA_964247205.1 uncultured Beijerinckiaceae bacterium | reverse complement strand
TGGCTGGCCCCGGCGGATTCCAGAAGGCTGGAACAGGCCGTCGAGCGGCTGAAGCTCAAGGGTGAGGGCTTCTCGCTGTCGGCTGACGGCGCCGGTGACAAGCGGCTCGAGATTGACGGCCGTCCGGTGACGGGCCGGGCCGTGATGCGCATCCGCGAGGTTTCGGGCGACCGGCTTGAGCGCATCAAGGCTGAAGAGAATTACGGGCGTCTCGCGGGTGAAATGGCAGCGCTTCACGCCACGCTGGATGCGATGCCGCACCAGATCTGGCTGCGCTATCCCGATGGCCGTCTGGCCTGGGTGAACAAGTCCTATGCCGAGGCCGTGGATTGCCGCCATCCCAACGAGGTGATCAGCAAGGGAGCGGAACTGATTGACCGTCCGCAGCGCGAGAAGATCGCGGCCGAGAATGCCGATGCGCCCTACCGCAGCCGGGTCGCCACAATCATCAGCGGCAAACGGACCATGCTGGACATCACCGATGTGCGCACGCCGTTCGGCTCCGGCGGAATCGGCGTCGATGCGGCGGAGATCGAGACGCTGCGGATCCAGCTTGAAGCCGAGATGGCGACACATGTCCGCACCCTGAATGAGCTGCCCATCGCCGTCGCCATGTTCGACCGCAAGAAGCAGCTCAGGTTCAACAACGCGGCTTATCAGAAACTCTGGTCGCTGGACGCGGATTTCCTGAAGTCGCGGCCCTCGGACGGCGAAATTCTCGATTCGCTGCGCGTCGGCCGAAGAATACCCGAGCAGGTTGATTTCCGCGGATGGAAGCGGGATTTGCTGGAGGGATACCAGAAGACGGAGACAACCGAGCATCTCTGGCATCTGCCGGATGGCCGTATCCTGCGCGTCGTGGCCAACCCGACACCGGATGGCGGGATCAACTATGTCTATGACGACATGACCGAGCGGATGACGCTGGAGACACAGTTCAAGGCCCTGTCACGCGTGCAGAACGAGACACTGGACAGCTTGAAGGAAGGCGTCGCGGTGTTCGGTTCCGACGGCAGGCTGAAGCTGGCCAATGCGGCTTTCGCGGTCATCTGGCGTCTGCACGCCGAAACCTTGCAGGACAATCCGCACATCGACGAGTTGATCCGCCGCTGCCCGCTGGCGATAGACAGCCAGTCCTGGTCCGCCTTGCGCGGCGCGATCACCGGCCTGAACGACGCCCGTCACAGCCTCAGGGGCCGCGATATCCGCGCCGACAATTCCGTCATTGACTGCGTGACCTCACCGCTTCCCGACGGGGCGACGCTTGTGACCTTCGCCGATGTCACGGCCAATGTGAATGCCGAGCGTTTCCTGCAGGAGAAGAACGAAGCTCTGGAAACAGCGGACCGGGTTAAGAACGATTTCATCCAGAACGTCTCCTATCAGCTGCGCGCGCCTCTCCAGACCGTCACCATGGCCACCGCCATGCTGGCCGATGGCACAATGGGAGCCCTGAACGAGAAGCAGAAGGATTACGCCGAATCGGCCAGGCAGTCGGCTGATGCATTGCTGGCGCTGATGAATGATATCTTCGATCTGGCCTCTCTCGACGCTGGCGCCATCGCGCTGGCGATTGAAGATGTGGTTCCGGAACAGGAAGTGGTTGCAGTCAGCAATGCGCTTGCAGATCAGCTCGCCAAATGCGGCATGACGCTGGTTTCGGATATGGCGCCTTCACTTGGCCTGTTCGAGGCTGACCCGCAGCGGGTGCGCCAGGTGCTTTTTCATCTCGTTACCAACGCCATCGGATTTTCCTCGCCGGGGCAGACCATTACCATTCACGCGCGGCGTGAGGAGAAACACATGGTCTTTTCCGTCAGCGACAAGGGCTGCGGCATCCCTCTGGATGTGCAGGCCCGCATGTTCGAGCGTTTTGAAAGCCATACGGCGGGCTCGGACCACCGCGGCGTCGGCCTCGGGCTTTCAATGGTCAAGGCATTCATGGAGCTCCACCATGGCAGCGTCAGCCTGACCTCGCTGCCGGGGGAGGGCACGACCGTAACCTGCCGTTTCCCGCTGGTGCGCGGCACGGGGCCGCAGAGTGACCGCAATCAAAAGGCAGCATGATCCGATGAGTACCGGAACATCGCCCAAAGAGACCACCTGGGTCATCGACCTGCCGGATATCCGGAGCACCGAGCGGTTCGCGCGGGAACTGGGGCAGGAGCTTGGTCCCGATACGCTGATGACGCTGACCGGCGATCTGGGCTCCGGCAAGACAACCTTCGCGCGCGCTCTCATCCGGTCGCTGGCCGGGGAACCTGAACTCGAGGTTCCAAGTCCGACTTTCACCTTGATGCAGGTTTATGACTCGCCTGCATTCAGGATCGTGCATTGCGATCTCTACCGCGTGGCCGCGCAGGATGATCTGGTCGAACTGGGCTGGGATGAAGCCGCCGATGGCGCACTGGTGCTGGTCGAATGGGCGGACCGCGCCGGAGATGCGCTGAGCCCGGACCGCATCGATGTCGGGTTCATCCTGGAGCCCGAGGAAGGCCCCGAGCACCGCGTCGCCGTGGTGACGGGTTATGGCTCCTGGGCGCAGCGGGTCGGCACGATGAAGGCGATCGAGCGCCTGCTGACCAACTCCGGCTGGCGGGACGCGAAGCGCGAATACATGCTCGGCGATGCTTCGGTGCGTGCCTACGAGCGGCTGCGGCGCGGCGATCAGTCGGCTATCCTCATGATCTCGCCGCCCCGTCCCGATGGTCCGCCCGTTCGCTACGGCAAGCCCTACAGCGCCATTGCGCGGCTGGCGGAAGATGTGAAGCCGTTTGTCGCCATGGCGAAGGGCCTGCGGACCGAAGGTTTCGCCGCGCCGGAAATCATGGCGGCGGATCTGAAATCCGGACTGCTGCTCACCGAGGATTTCGGGAACGATACCGTGCTGGTCGACGGCAAGCCCGATGCCGCACGCTACATGGTGGCCATGGAACTGCTGGCGAAGCTGCACGGACGCAGTCTGCCGGATCGGCTGCCGGTGACGGATGACATCGAATACCGCATCCCGCCCTACGATCTCGATGCCTTGCTGATCGAGGTGGAGCTGATGCTGGACTGGTATCTGGCCCATCGCGGCAAGAGCGGGCTTGCGGCTTCCGCCCGTGGCGCCTTCGTTAATCTCTGGAAAAACATCCTGACCGAGGTCACCATGGCCCCGCGCAGCTGGGTTCTGCGGGAT
>CAXTUM010000459.1:0-3182 GCA_964247205.1 uncultured Beijerinckiaceae bacterium | reverse complement strand
TGGAAGTGGTGCGCCCGTTCATCGACAAGGTGCGCACGCGCGCTGTCGGAGCCGAAGTCGTCAAATCCGTGACGCCGGGCCAGATGGTCGTGAAGATCGTCAATGACACCCTGGTCGAGATGCTGGGATCGACCGCCGACCCCATCGACCTCAACGCCACACCGCCCATGGCCATCCTGATGGTCGGCCTGCAGGGCTCTGGCAAGACCACGACCACGGCGAAGATCGCCAAACGCCTGTCCGACCGTTTCAAGAAGAAGGTGCTGCTGGCATCGCTCGACACGCGCCGCCCCGCCGCCATGGAGCAGCTGCAGATCCTCGCCAAACAGGTGGAGGTGGATTTTCTCCCCGTCGTCGCCGGGCAATCCGCCATCCAGATCGCGAAGCGGGCGCAGGAAGCGGCGCGTTTGGGCGGCTTCGATGTGCTGATCCTCGATACAGCCGGACGCACCACGGTCGATCTCGACCTGATGGCGGAAGTGGCCGATGTGAAGGCCGCGACCAACCCGCATGAGGTGCTGCTGGTCGCCGATGCGCTCACCGGCCAAGACGCGGTGAAGACCGCGACGGCCTTCGATCAGGCGCTCGGCATCACCGGCATCGTGCTGACCCGCGTGGACGGCGACGGGCGCGGCGGTGCGGCGCTCTCCATGCGCCATGTCACGGGCAAGCCGATCAAGCTGGTGGGCGTGGGCGAAAAGGTGGATGCGCTGGAGGATTTCGATCCCGCGCGCGTCGCCAACCGCATCCTCGGCATGGGCGACATTGTCGGCCTCGTCGAGAAAGCCGTCCAGAACATCGATCAGGAAAAGGCCATGGAGCTCGCGCAGAAGATGCGCAAGGGCAAGATGGACCTCGCCGACATGAAGGCGCAGCTGCAGCAGATGATGCAGATGGGCGGCCTTGGCGGCGTCATGGGCATGCTGCCCGGCGTGGGCAAGATGAAGGACCAGATGGCCTCGGCGGGTATCGATGACCGCATGCTCAAGCGCCAGATCGCCATCATCGACAGCATGACGCCATGGGAGCGCGCCCACCCGGACGAGTTGAAGAACAGCCGCAAGGTGCGCATCGCCAAGGGCGCGGGCGCGACAGCGGCCGACATCAACAAGGTGCTGAAAATGCACCGCGGCATGGCCGACATGATGAAGATGATGGGCGGCGCGGGAAAACGCGGACCCATGCAGGGCTTGAAGAACATGTTTGGTCTGGGAGGGGGCGGCGGCATGCCGTCTCCGGAACAGATCGCCGAGATGCAGGCCAAAATGGGCGGGAAGATGCCGGGCGGTCTGGGAGAGATGCCCAAGGGCCTCGGCGCGCCGCCTGCTGGTCTTGGTGCGCCCAGACTGCCGGGATTGCCGGGCCTCGGCGGAAAGTCGCCTTTCCCACCAGGATTCAATCCGTTCGGGGGGAAGAAGAAGTGAAGACAGCGTCAGATCCTGTTTTTGGCTATGTATCGGGCATTTTCTGCGCGGCATTCTGCGCAGTTATCTTGCTTGTCTTCCACGTGAAGTCAGGGATGAAAGAACAATTCATAACAATGGACATTGGAAATTTTGCGGTTGGATTAGGTACTATGGCCGTCGCATTTGTTTCTGTAAATAGTATAAAATCAAATAGAGCTCAGAAAGTTGCAGATTTTCAGCTCGCATGGATCGAAGAATTACGACAAAAAACATCTGAATTAATTGAGATATACAACATTATTGGACCATATATTGTGTTACCTGACGAGCCAGTTATCCCTGTTGGAGAATCTGCAAAATTTCGTCGCATTCAGGCTCATATTGCGATGATGATAAATCCAAATTCATCGGAGCAATGCGAGATTGATCTATTGAGCTACGTATCACTTTCTCCTCCGGACTCCGTAGAAGAAATGAATATACGTCTAGCAAATATCATCACTTCGTCTCGTGAAGTGCAGAAACTTGCTTGGAGAGTCGCCAAGCAATCAGTCCTAAGACTATAACCAAAGGAACCACCCGATGCCCGTTAAAATCCGTCTCGCCCGCGCTGGCGCCAAGAAGCGTCCATTCTACAAGATCGTCATTGCCGAAGCGACCGCGCCGCGCGATGGCCGTTTCATCGACAAGATCGGCACCTTCGATCCGATGAAGCCGAAGGATTCCGCCGAGCGCGTGATCCTCGATCTCGAAGCCGCGAAAAGCTGGCTCGCCAAGGGCGCACAGCCGACCGACCGCGTGCTGCGCTTCCTCGATGCGGCAGGCCTGCTCAAGCGCCCGGCCCGCAACAACCCCAAGAGCGCCGAACCCGGCCAGAAGGCGGTCGAGCGCGCGGCTGCGAAGATCAAGAAGGAAGACGCCCGCGCAGCTGCGCTGGCGGCTCCGGCACCGGTGGCTGAGCCCGTTGCAGAAGCTGCGGCTGAGTGATCCACTCGCTTTCCTTCCCCCCTTGCGGGGGAAGGTGGCATGCGCAGCATGACGGATGAGGGGTATCGCGAAGCGAGCCTTGCGATGCCGGTGCCTCCGGAAACCTCTCAAGACTTGCTTCGCAATACCCCTCATCCGGTCGGCATCCGCCGACCACCTTCTCCCGCAAGGGGAGAAGGGAAGGCAAGCGCATGACCCCTCCCCTCATCATCCTCGGCGTCATCGGCGCGCCGCATGGCGTCAAGGGCGAGGTGCGCGTCAAATCCTCCACTGCTGATCCACTCGGCATTGGCGGCTACGGACCCGTCACGCTGCCCGATGGCCGCAGGCTCAAGATCAAGAGCGTTCGGCAGGGCGGCGAGGTCGTCATCGTCAAGCTGGAAGGCGTCAACGACCGCAACGCGGCTGAGGCGCTGAAATTCCAGACACTGGCCGTGCCGCGCGACAGGCTGCCGCCGACCGATGACGAGGATGATTTCTACCATATCGACCTGATGGGTCTGCGCTGCGAAACGGCGGACGGCACGCTCATCGGCCACGTCTCCGCCGTGCATGATTTCGGCGCGGGCGATATTCTGGATATCCGCACCGAAAAGGGCCCGCATATCACGCTGGGGTTCACCAAGATCAACGTGCCTGTTGTGGATATCCCGGGCGGGCGGTTGATCGTGACCATGCCGGACGTGGTTGAGGTCAAGGGCGGGGAGTGATTACTCTTCATCCCTCCCCCTTGCGGGGAGGGTGGCGAGCGCAGCGAGCCGGGAGGGGGTCGCACCGCCCTCTCCGGTT
>CAXTUM010000458.1:0-3184 GCA_964247205.1 uncultured Beijerinckiaceae bacterium | reverse complement strand
TCAACGGTCTTGGCGGCAACGACACGCTGGATGGCGGCACGGGCATCGACACGGCCGTCTTCTCGGGCCTGCGGTCCAATTACACGATCACCAAATCGGGCAGCAGCAACTATGTGGTCACAGATATCCGCGGCGGCACGCCGGACGGCGTCGATGTGGTCACCAAAACCGAGCTGTTCGGCTTCTCGAACGTCAGGCTCTCGGCGGAAAACTTCACACCGGTCAGCCTGAACGGTGATGTGAGATCCGATCTGGTCTGGACGAGTACATCCGGTGGTTCTGCTGCATACCTGATAGATGGCGCCAATATTACCAGCGCCGTTGCAGTTGGCGGAGCCAATGGAGCAGAATGGCGCGTCAAGGCTGTCGGTGACCTCAACGGCGACGCCGCCTCCGACCCGATCTGGCAGGACACCAACGGCAACGCGACAGCGTATCTGATGAACGGGACGGGCATCAACATCGCCATCGCGCTCGGCAACTTCACCACGAGCTTCCGTGTCGTCGGCACCGGTGATCTCAACGGCGACGGCAAGTCCGACATTGTCCTACAGGACAGCAACGGCCAGGCCATCGGCCTCATCATGGACGGCGCGGCCATCATGGCATCCGGTTATCTCGGCGGGGCAAGCGGCACGAACTGGTCAGTCAAGGCCATTGCGGACATAAACGGCGTCGAGTGGTTCGTGGTGTGAGGCGAGGTCCGGTGTTGTCGTGCGGCATGAACCGCTTGGACAAGGGCGCTATTGTCTGCTGAGACGCCGGATAATCTCCGCCCAAGGACTGTCACCGACCTGCGGCGACGCCAGAGCCAGTGCTCCTGCAGATTTGCTTGAATAGGATTCTCTGTCATCCAGCACCTGACGGAGGCTTTCGGTCAACGCTGACGGCGTTGAAGAGCGGGCAACCCAGCCAGCAGTTCCGTAGCCGACCTGTTCCGCCAGCGCGCCGACCGGTGTGACAACCGAGGGCAACCCGATACCGCAAGCCTCCGCGATGACGCCGGACTGGCTGGCCTCTGAATAAGGGCAGAGCAAGACGTCATGGGTTTCAAGCAGTTCATCGACCTCTGCTTCCAGCAGCCAGCCGAGCCGCGACAGGTCAACCTGACGGAACTCCTTGAACGCCTTGATGACAAAAGCGCGGCTGCTGCCGTTGCCGGCGATTGTCAGACGCCAGTCGTCGCGGTCCCTGAAAGGCTTCAGGGCTTCCGCCAGGGTGTCCAGACCCTTGTACTCGAGCAGGCGGCCCAGGAAAAGCAGGCGCAGCGGACCCTTGCCGAGTTCACGCGGCGCGGTCCGCTGACGCTGCACAAGAGAACCGAGCGGCGCCACATCAAGGGTGCCGCGATGACGTTTCGGAAGTGCGAGGCGTGCATTCTCGCCCACAAACCCGGACATCGCCACCAGATGATAGGCGGATTTAACCAAGCCGCGCTGCGACAGAGTCTGGAGGACGGGCGCATAATCGCCAGGATGCGGGCTCGCATCATGGATCACATAGATGATACGGCAGCTGATCATTTGCAGGAGCCGGCCCAAGGGCCAGGCCTGTGCAAAATTCATCGGGATGATGATGAAATCCGGTCGGAACCTTCTGACCTGTTTCATCAGATTCCAGAATTGCGGCAAAAGTCCAAAGAGAGTCGACAGCGGCCACGCCCGTCCAGCCTGCCCCTTCAGGATATCGACATCCGCGCTTATGATTCTGGCTTTGTCACTCCAAGCATTTCCTTGATGGATGGAGAAGGCCAGGTTGTCACGCCCGAAGTTATGGGAAAGCTCAGCACCGATCCTGTGGGTACACCGGACTCCGGCGCCACTCACGCCCCAGAAGAGCATCAAACACCGCGGTAGCGGACTCTCACCCATCAGTGTGCTGCGAAGATCGAGGCCCATTTCCGGCTTCAGTGGTTCGGGCTGACAAGGATCGCATACTCACAAAACCGTAAAATTTTCATCTGCCTTTATAGAACAACGGTCTTAAATTTATGTCAAACACCCATGTGTAGGAAAGGTGAAGCCATATTTTGGTTCAGGAATGGACTTGTGTTTTCCATTGTGCATCTCGGCCTTGGGTGGCGATTCCGGTCCGGAGCGGGATGCTATGGGACGAAAGTACTGCCAACTTCAAGGATTCATGGTGTGCGCTCTGCACAACGCGATTCCGGGAGATGGGCGGCTTCGAGATATCGCTCACCTGACCAGAGTTTGAGGGCCATGGCGCGGGAGGCGCGCCCCATGCTCAGCCGCAGGCCGCGATCATCCCTCAACCGCCTGAGGGCTGCTGCTGCTTGCGCTACATCCGGATCGGCCCAGCATTGACCGGGAAAGTCATAGGTGCCTTGAGGATCCCGGGCGGGGATCAGGTGATGGTCGATCAGAACCGCCGTGGCTGGTGAAAGGAAATCCGTTTCGCCCGACCAGCATGTCGCGATGACAGGAAGGCCATGCAGCATGGCTTCCGCCAGGGTCAATCCGAAACCCTCGGAGCGATGCAGCGAGAGCAGAACATCGCTTTCAGAAAAAAGCCTTCCAAGCTCTGCAGGTGCAAGGCTATCCTCCAGCAGCAGGACATTCCTGCTGGCGGCGATTTCCTGCCTGATGAGAACTCCTGCCTCTCCGGCAAGGGCAAGGCCGGATATCTTGAGAACGAGGCGCACATCCGGTTCACCCGAGAAAGCCTGACTGAAGGCGCGGATCGCCGCCAGCGGATTCTTCCTGGCCAGACTGGAAGTGGCATCGAGGATCGTCAGGACCTGAAAAGGCCCGTCAGACTTTCGATCCGGCTCGGGGGGCAGGGTGGGTGCGAGGGCAACCGGGTGGGGTACGACGCGGCAGGTTGCAGGAGCGATCAACGGCCCTACGGCGCGTGCGGTGAAGCGGCTTGGCACCCACACTTCATGGACACAGTCCACGGCCACGCGCCACTCTGGCGGCACATCTTCAAGTTCCCAGGCCCAATATCCGATCACACGGCGCTTGTTGATGGTTTTCTGACCAAGACGCAGCAGCGCCATCGGCATCAGCGGAGCGTTGACATGGATGATCAGCGTCCCGTTCCCCTGGAGCTGAGCGCCATCCTCCGAGTTGAAATCGCCATGATCACTCTGCTGGAAGAGCGCCTTGGTCAGATCAATGGTGTAGACCGGCAGCCCAGCAGCCTTCAGCGCATCTTGACAGAG
>CAXTUM010000457.1:0-3190 GCA_964247205.1 uncultured Beijerinckiaceae bacterium | reverse complement strand
CTCGATCCGCTTGCCCCGGTTGATAGGCACCTGCCCGGTGCGCATGAGATAGAAGCCGAACAGCGGCAGCCACATCAGTTCGCGCTTCAAAATATAGCGCGGCGCGGGGAAGGACGCAGCCAGCGCCATCGTCTCCCACGCGGATTGATGCTTGGAAGCCACCATGCAGCCCCCGGGAGGGATGTTCTCACGGCCCCGGAACTCCATCTTCACGTTGCAGATGACAGAATGCAGCCAGAGATTGCACCAGCACCAGGGGTGCAGGACCCAGAGAAACACCAGCCTGCGCGGCAGCAGCAGCATGGGCAGCGCCAGAATGAACCACAGGATATTGTTGATGACGAAGACGATGTTGAAGATCAGCGAACGGAGAACGAGCATGGGCCTGCCGCTTGTCGCGGGGGCTATCGCTTGCGCTAGGCCCGCCGCCTGTGTGTGTGAGCCGTGATGTCGTCTGAAGGAGCAGGTGACGTCAAGCTGGCGCGCGCATAAGCCACGAGGAACTTCGCATATTCCTGTCCCAGCAGCCTGAGAAGCGGCAAGTCCTGCCAGTACTGGAGGCCTTGCAGGCGCTCCGTCACCACCGGAGCCGCGATGAACTGCGTTTCCGGCATATGTCGCTTCAACTCCAGCATGGCGCGGGGCATGTGATAGCTGGATGTTACAACAACGAGCGATCGGTAGCCCTTGCCTCTGGCCCAGCGGCGCGTTTCCTCGGCATTGCCGACCGTGTTGCGGGCCTGATGATCGAGATCGACGCAGCAGGTTAGCCAGGCCTTGAGACGCGGAGACTTCTGCGCCAGTTGTTCGACCGAAGTCTGCGTGCTGACACCGCTGATCAGGAGGCGTTCGCCATGCCCCTGCGCCAGCCAGCCCACGGCATCGGGAATCCTGTCAGCGCCGCCGGTCAGCGCCACGATGGCGTCGCCTTTTGGAAGTGAAGCGGGCTCGGCCCTCGAAAGACAATTCACGAAATAAAAGAAGCCCCCTGTCGAAACCAGAAATCCCAGTCCCGCTATGCCAAGGCACGCACGTAGCCAGCGCCTCCCGCTGCGGGGGCCGGGGCTGTCAAGCCGGACGCCGATGCGTCCCGGTGCAGGACCTGCTTCCATTCCGGATGTCTATATCCTTTCGAATCAGGCCATTGCATGGCACATCGCGGCGGCCCTTCAGTCAAGGCCTCGCAAATTGCGGTAAACAGTGATGCGCGAGACAATGGCCGTTGTGATCGCCACGATGAAGGCAATGACCACCACCGCAAGATAACCACGCAATCCTAAAGCAAAGGTTCCAAACAGCACTTCCAGTTGATCACCGCCCGGCGTCGCATTCCAGCGGGCCGCCGTGAACCCTGCAAACCAGAATGTCAGCATGGCCGCCGCGCCACCGATGGCGCCCCCTCTCAGTCCCAGCCGCAGGAAGTGTTTCTGGAACTCGCGGGCGATGAAATCATCCGATGCTCCAACCAGATTCAGCACCTCGATGATGTCGCGGTTGCCCGCCATGGCGCCGCGGGTCGCGAAGGCAATGGCCAGCGCCGTGGCGACGAGCACCAGGATCATGATCAGCACGCCGACGATCACCATGGCGCTTGCCATCGCGCCGAGCCGCTGCAGCCACATCCTGTGATCGTCGAGCGTCGCCGACGGCAATTGCTCCGCGAGCTGACGTCTCAGAGTGACGAAGTCCGGCCTGCCGCCGATCTTGAGTTCGATCAGCCGGGGCACCGGCAGTTCGGCGATATCGAGGCCGGTGCCCAGCCAAGGCTCCAGAAGCCGCTCGGATTCGCGCTTGTCGTAGACTTTCACATCGCTGATGCCGACGGTCGCCCGGGCCAGTGCCTCCGCGCGGGCCACATCCTGCTCGATGTTGCGGCCCTGACGCGGGCGCACCTGAATCGTCGCTTCCCGCGCGATATCCGCCCGCCAGCTTGTGGACGCCGACGCCACGAGTTCCACTGTGCCAGCCGTCATCGACGCTAGGAATGTCATGATGGCAACCACGATAACAAGCGCGCGCCCCGCAATGCTGCCAGCCGCGAGCAGCGATGTTTCGCGGCGACCGGGCTGGCCATCGGGCAGTATCTGTGATGAACGTGCGGTCGACATGCCTTTACCCGTCGATCCGGAGTCGGCCATCGGTCAGCACCAGCCGCCGTTCCGGAATCTGCTCCATCAGAGCCCAGTCATGGGTCGCCATCACAATTGCCGTGCCGAGCTTGTTGAGCTCGATGAACAGCCGCACCAGCCGTTTGGCCAGCACAGGATCGACGTTTCCTGTTGGCTCGTCAGCAAGCAGCAGTTCCGGCCGGACGATGAGCGCGCGGGCAATCGCGGTGCGCTGCTTCTCGCCGCCCGAGAGAATGCTTGGCGGCACATACATCCGGTCGCCAAGCCCGACCCAGCGCAGCAGTTCGATGACTTCCGCGCGGTAGCTGTCCTCGCTTTTGCCCTGCACGCGCAGCGGCAGCGCTACATTCTCGTAAGTCGTGAGATGATCGAGCAGGCGGAAATCCTGCAGCACAACGCCGACCTTGCGTCGCAGCGCCGTCACCTGATCCTTGTTCATCCGCCCGACATCTTCTCCGAAGAGATGCACGAGTCCGCGCGTCGGCTTCAGATTTGCCAGCATCATCTTCAGAAGCGTTGTCTTGCCGGAACCGGATGGCCCCGACAGGAACTGGAACGATTTCGGCTTGATCTCAAACGACAGGTCCCGGAGAATTTCCGTTCCCAGCCCATACCGCAAGCCGACATTTTCGAAACGGACCAGCATTGCTGTCGAACGACCCCTTTTTTTCGAATCATGCAGGCGTAGAACCAAGGCCTTTAACGGGGGATTAACCATATTCGGGGGACGAAGCACAGAAGGGATGCCGCTGATTGGCGCATGGTTCTTGCGTATGACCAGCAATTCCCGGCCCGAGGCCTTTTGCAGGGTGACCTATGGACATCGTCTGCCCGGATTGCGCGGCAGTGTACGAGATCGACGAAACGACCGTGACGGAGTCCGGGCGCAAGGTCCGTTGCGCGGCGTGCAGCACTGTCTGGCGCGTGTTTCCGCCGGGTTATGATCCGGTAACCGGGGAGTTGCTGCCAGAGGCATCTGCCGTTACCGCAGAGATACTGGCCAGCCCGGAGCAACGAGCTGCCGAACCGGACGGCATGATTTTGGCTGAAACGGCTGTAGA
>CAXTUM010000456.1:0-3194 GCA_964247205.1 uncultured Beijerinckiaceae bacterium | reverse complement strand
GGATCAAGCGTTGGACCCGTTTGTTCCGCAGGAAGTGAAATCCAAAGGTAAGACCCACTTGCTTTGCCGCCCCCCAGCTTCAGTTGCACGACAGGCACTGAAACAATTTTTCCTTCGCGAACGACGTGATCAACGGCCTTAAAGTGCAAATAGCTACCTAATGCCAAAGCAAGCAAAATGGCTGAACCAATAACGAGGATCAGCCCTTGGGTGACTATGTCTGAAAGCATCTCACCATATTCGGCGTCGTTCATTACCCACCAAATAGCTGCTGCGTGAACACCTGTCCGCCCCGGCTGATCTGCAGCAGCCACCGGACTGAGCGCTCCTTCGTCAGGCGCTCAACATCCTTGCTGGCGGCGGGGCGTTCGTTGTTGATCGAGACAATGACATCGCCCTTCTGGAAACCCACCTGCTGGGCATTGGACCCGTCCTCAACGGCAGAGACCACCACGCCGTCTGAAGCCGTGTCCACCGACAATTCCTCCGCCACGGCGGGCGACATGTTCATGACCGTCAGGCCCGCCAACGGCGAGCGGTTCTTGATCTGCACTGGCTCGCGCGGGCGCGTTTCGGGTGCAGCCATCAGTTTCACCGGCACGATGATGCGCTTGCCCGCGCGTTGCACGGAGAGCGAGGCCTGCCCGCTGAGGCCCTTGGTGGCGAAGCGGAACCCGAAAGCGTCCGGATCGCCGATCTCCTGATTGTCGATAGCCACGATCACGTCACCCCGTTTGAGACCGGATTCCGCTGCGGGGCTCTTGTCCACGATATTGGCGACGAGCGCGCCGGTGGGCCGGTCGAGGCCCAGAGCTTCCGCCTTCTCGCGGTCCACGCTGTCGAGCCTGGCGCCGAACCACGGGCGCTTGACCGTCGCTCCACCGCCGCGTGCACTGTCGATGACGATCTTCACCATGTTGGCCGGAATGGCAAAGCCGATGCCATGGCTGCCGCCGGAGCGCGAGAAGATCGCCGTGTTGATGCCGATCAGTTTGCCGTTCATGTCGATCAGCGCACCGCCGGAGTTGCCCGGGTTGATCGCAGCGTCGGTCTGGATGAAGAACTGATAGTCAGAGACGCCGACCTGCGTGCGCGCCAGAGCCGAAACGATGCCAGACGTCACGGTCTGGCCCACGCCGAACGGATTGCCGATGGCCAGCACGATATCGCCAACCTCGAGCTGGTCGGAATCACCCAGGGGCAGGGCTGAAACCTTGTTGTCGCCCATGCCCTTGAGGCGCAGCACGGCCAGGTCGGTGCGCTGGTCGCGCAGGATCACATCGGCGTCGAACTCGCGCCGGTCGGCCAGCGCCACCTTTACCTCGGTCATGCCCTCGATGACGTGATGGTTGGTGAGCACCAGACCATCCGAACCGACAATGACGCCCGAGCCCACTGATTGCTGCACGCGCTCCTGCCCTTGCCGTCCGCCGCCGAAGAACTCGCGGAAGAACGGATCATCCATAAAGGAGTTGCGCGGCCTTTGCTCCCGCTTCGCTGCATAGACGTTCACGACAGCGGGCGCCGCCTGCTTCACCAGCGGCGAGAATGACATCTGCATCTGCGGGCGGCTTTCCGGCGTCTGGCGCTGGAAGAAGCCCTGAGCCTGTGCTGCGGGCATCGGCGAAAGCGCCAGAAGAGCGCCGGAAACAAGTCCTGCAAGCAACATGCGGATCGTCATTGGCAACTTCCTCCGGCGCGGTGTGGAACATGGCATATAGTAAGGGTAGTTGTTGATCGAAAGAAGCACTTGCACACCAATCTCGGCAGCAATGCAGAAAATACGCCGAGGCTACGTATTATTCCAGATACACAACGAACGCGGGATGCTCCAGCTAGGACCAAAGCGGCTTCGATGAAAGACGACCCCCTTGTCCATGATCAGATTGATATACCGCAGCGAAAACGCCATGACGGTGACAGGTTCCCGTCTGCTCGTGCATTTTCACGATATCGTCGCCACCGCCCGGCGCAACAATGCCAAGGCGGATATCGATGGTTTCCTGATGTTTGACAGAACCCGGTTTCATCAGATCCTCGAAGGACCCGAAGATCAGATCGATGCCCTTTTTGCCAAAATCAAGGCAGATCCTCGTCACACAAACATAGAATGCCTGTCACGCGAGACGATCACCGAGCGGTATTTTTCGGAATGGTCAATGGGATCATTCCTCAGTGAGACTGCCTTGCACCCTCTGAAGACGCGCCACAATCTTCAGCCCAATGCTGCGCTGGACAGCGAGACGTTTTTGCGTTTCGCGCTTGAATTTGTGGTGGAGGAAGATGCGAACGCGTAGCATTCGCGTTTGCTGTCATCCAGGCCAAAAAAAAGCACCTTTCGGTGCTTTTTTCATATTCCGGCGAAATTTGGCTGATCAGGCGGCTTCGCTCGCACGCTCTGCCGCCAGGCGCTCCAGATCGGCCTTGCCCTTGGCATCGACATCGCGCTCCACGAATTCGATCACGGCCAGAGCCGCATTGTCGCCATGGCGGAAGCCGGCCTTCATGATGCGCAGGTAACCGCCATTGCGCGCCTTGTAGCGGGGGCCGAGAACATCGATGAGCTTCTTGGCAGCCTCCGGATCGCGGATCTGTGCGATCAGCAGACGCCGCGCGTGCAGATCACCGCGTTTGCCGAGTGTGACAAGCTTCTCGACAACAGGGCGAAGATCCTTCGCCTTCTGCAGGGTGGTTACGATCTGCTCATGCGTGATGAGCGCGACCGATAAATTGCCGAACATCGCCTTGCGGTGCGCAACCGTGCGGTTGAACCGGCGACCTCTGTTTCCGTGACGCATGATGGCTGCTCCTTAAAGCTGTTGGACGACCGCCGTGCCACGGTACGGTCGACATGGGGGGCTGGCGGCAAATGCCGCCAGCCCGTCAGAAAATTCAGTAATGCTCTTCGAACCTCTTCGCGAGGTCCTCGATGTTCTCGGGCGGCCAGCCCGTGACATCCATGCCGAGGTGAAGACCCATCTGGGCCAGCACTTCCTTGATTTCGTTGAGCGACTTGCGGCCGAAGTTCGGGGTGCGCAGCATTTCGGCTTCCGACTTCTGGATCAGATCGCCGATGTAGACGATGTTGTCGTTCTTCAGGCAATTTGCCGAACGCACGGACAATTCCAGCTCGTCCACCTTCTTGAGCAGCGCCGGATTGAACGCGAGTTCGGGGATCGACGGGGCTGTCTCGG
>CAXTUM010000455.1:0-3199 GCA_964247205.1 uncultured Beijerinckiaceae bacterium | reverse complement strand
ATACTGGCGGTGCTGCTGGTCCACGACATAGCACAGCGCGGGGATGGTGCGGCCGTCGCGCAGCCGCACAGGACGAAACACCTCGTGATAGATCTTCGAGACCTGCTCCCGCTCGGTCAGGTAGGCGCGGGTTGCAGGTACATTGTCAGCCAGCACGCGGAAGGCCATGCCATGGCAGCAACCGCCGTACAGCAGGCCAACCACGAGGCCGGGCTTCTCCGGTGTGCCGCGATAGCGCGTGGAATAGACGCACAGCCTGCGGTGCACGCCATGCGCGACAGCGGGCTGGCGTTCCGCGAAGGGAAAGCCAGGGTTCCACATCAGCGAGCCGTAGCCGAACACCCACATGTCACCGGGGTGGGTATGGGGATGCGGCTGGGCTGCCTTGATCTCGACGTGATCCATGATGACATGCAAAAGATATTATGCTTCCGGGGTAGCAGCGGCTATCACGCCTGACAATGCATGGAATGGGCCAATGAACGCTGAAATCTCCGCCAGTCCGCGCCGCCGCTGGCTCTACATTCCGTTCATCCTGCTGGCACTGGTGGCTGCATGCTGGTCCGCCCTGTGGTTCTACGGGCGCTCGCGCATCAACGCCGAGATCGACAATCTTTTTGCCCGCGAGGCGACTGCAGGTCGCGACTGGAGTTGCCCTGACCGCAGCATTGCGGGTTTTCCCTTCCGCATCGAGGGCCGCTGCAGCAATCCGTCCTATCGCCAGCGCGGAGAGGGCGGCGAGATCATCAATGGCCAGCTCAAGGGCCTGACGATTATCGGCACCACGGCGGGCGCGTTAACCATGGCGCATGTGATTTCGGAGTTCGAGGGACCGCTCGTTGTGCGCAGCCCCATCGATCCGGAAATGACCCTGAACTGGAAGAGCGCGCGGGCCAGCACGCGGGGTGGTATCAACAGGCTGGAGCGGATTTCTGTCGAGATCGAAAGTCCTGTGGTGACCACAACCGGTGGCGGGCGCTGGACGGCGAACAAGCTGGAGGCGCATCTGCGCGAAGGCACCGATCCGGCAGTCACAGGAGCTTATGATCTCTCGGTGAAGCTGGAGAATGCCCTGATCCCGGAGACGGATGCGCTGACGAACAGCCGCGATCCTGTCAATCTGGAGCTGGATGCCCGTATTCTGGGTCTGAAAACAGTGGATCGCCGCAACTGGCGCACTACCATCGACACCTGGCGGTCGGGCGGCGGTACGATCAGGGTGGAGCAGGTGAAGCTCAGCAAGGGTCTGCCGCGGCTGGAAGCGAAGGGCGACCTGAAGCTGGATGACCAGCGCCGCGTCGAGGGGCGTCTTGACGCCAGTTTCGTCAACGCCGGGGCTATTTTGCAGCAATTCGGCATCGGTGGTGGGGGCGGAGCAGCTGGTATCGTCGGCGCACTTCTGGGCGGCACACGCCAGCGCGATGGCCAGCAGCGGGATATGAACCTGCGTCTGCCGCTGGTTTTCGATAACGGGCGCATGGCCGTCGGTCCGTTCCGCATCCCTGGAGTGCAACTGAAGCCGCTGTTCTGAACAAGCAGGGCATTGGACAAACCGGGACGGTCTTGTATAGACCCGCCTTCCGCCGTTTAATGGCGACTGACATTCTGAGACGAAGGAGAGCACGATGTCCACGTATGACACCGTCGCCGATATAATGGCTGAAACCGCTGATATCGCGCGTGATAAGATCACGCCGGAGAGCCACGCGATCAACGATCTGGGCATCGACAGCCTCGCGTTTCTCGACATCGCATTTGCGGTGGACAAGAAGTTCGGCATCAAGATGCCGCTGGAGCAGTGGACGCAGGAAGTGAACGAGGGCAAGACGCCCGCCGAGAACTACTTCGTACTGAAGAACCTCTGTGCCCGCATCGACGAGCTGGTGGCTGCGAAGGCGGCCTGATCCGCTTATGCGTCTCGAATATTTCGAAATGATCGACAGCATCGCAGCGTTCGACCGCGAGGCGCGCACACTTCTGGCCAAGGCTGTCGTGCCGATGGAGAGCCCGGTTTTCGAAGGGCATTTCCCGGGGCATCCGCTAGTGCCGGGTGTTTTGCTCACCGAAACCATGGCGCAGGCCTCGGGTTATCTGCTGCTGGCGCTCAACCGCCTGTCGCATATGCCCTTCCTGATGGGCGTGGATGAGGCCCGGTTCCGGCATTTCGTCACGCCGGGGCAGGAACTTTCCGTCGAGGCACGGTTTGATCAGGATGGATCGGGCTATGCCGCCACCAAGGCCAAAATCCGTGTCGATGGCAAGCTGGTGGCCAGCGCGTCGCTGCGATTTGCTCTCACGGCTTTCCCGGCTGACATGAAGAGCCTGATGATAGGGCAGATCACGCGGATCGGGCTTGGTTCCGAAATCCCGGCGTGATACCCGGCAGTTCTTGAAGTTTCGCGGTAATAGCGAAGCAGAAGCGGAATGCAGTCTGGAATGTCCTCTCGCGACGTCATCATCACCGGCATCGGCATTGTCACGAGCCTGGGCGAGGGGATCGAGCCCCACGTGCAGGCGCTTTCCGGGTTCACACCCAATGTGGACCGCGAAAGATTCGCGCCTTACGCGGTTCATCCCGCAGTTCTGGTTGAGCTGGACAAGCATATCCCCAAGAAATCCGATCAACGGCAGATGGAGCCCTGGCAGCGCTACGGCACCTATGCGGCAGGCGCTGCGCTGGAGGATGCCGGGATCAAGGGCAATGCCGAGCTGCTGGCAAAGATGCACCTCATCGTGGCCTGCGGCGGCGGGGAGCGGGACTATGCGGTGGATGGCCAGATCCTGACCGGACTGCGTGATGCCGAAAAACCCGGGGTCTATCTCAACGAACGGCTGATGTCAGATATCCGGCCCACGCTGTTTCTGGCGCAGCTTTCCAATCTGCTCGCAGGAAATATCTCCATCGTGCACGGCGTTATCGGTGGTTCGCGCACCTTTATGGGTGAGGAGCAGGCGGGCGTGGATGCCATCCGCATCGCGGAAGCGCGCATCCGCTCGAGGCAAAATGATCTGTTTCTTGTGGGGGGCGCCACCAATGCCGAGCGCGCCGATTTGCTCCTCACCTACGAGATGGGCGGCGCGGTGTGGCGCGATCCATCCGTGCCTGTGCTCAAGCGCGGCGGCGGTGGGTTTGTGCCGGGTTCTGCATCGGTGTTTCTGGTGCTTGAGGCACGTGAGCACGCGCAGGCGCGCGGCGCAC
>CAXTUM010000454.1:0-3204 GCA_964247205.1 uncultured Beijerinckiaceae bacterium | reverse complement strand
CAGTGTCAATCCGAGTGCAGAACTCCGGGAAACTTCACAAATGAAACGCTCGTTTCGGCCGCAATTCTCCATTCTCGCCCTCAACCAGCGCGATCAGCTTGCCATGCAGCGTTGCATAGGCCTGCCCAATCACAATCGGCGCATCGCGGCCCCGCAGGATGACGCTCTGGCCGTTCTTCAGCCGTTGCGCATCGTGGTTACCGATGGCGACGGCGGGAAGCGACGACAGGCCGCGCTCCACCGGCTGCAGCATGGCGATCAGATCAGGGGCTTGTGCGCCTTCCTCGCCCGCCGCACGCAGCTCATCCAGCGTTGCCGCCTCCATCGTGTTGAACGGGCCAACCCGTGTGCGGCGCAGCGCCGTGATATGGCCGAAACAGCCCAGAAGGCGACCAAAATCGCGCGCAAGCGCCCGCACATAGGTGCCTTTGCCGCATTCTGCCTCGAAGGTAGCGGTATCCTCGGTCTGCTCCATGAGCCTGAGCGCGGAGATCTCCACCTCGCGCGGCTCAAGCTTCACCACCTCGCCGTCGCGCGCCAGATCATAGGCGCGCTCGCCCTGAACTTTCAGCGCCGAGAACTGCGGCGGCGTTTGCAGGATCACGCCCATGAAACGCGGCAGGATGGCCTCGATCTGGGCCTTGGTCGGGCGTTCGGCGGCGGAATTCACCGTCTCGCCCTCGCTGTCATCCGTGTTGGTTTCCACCCCCCAGGTCACGGTGAAGCGATAGGCCTTTTCGCCATCCATCACGTAAGGCACGGTTTTCGTCGCCTCGCCGAAGGCCAGCGGCAGGATGCCGGATGCCAGCGGATCAAGCGTTCCCGCATGGCCCGCCTTGTCGGCCTTGTAGAGCCGCTTGACGATAGAGAGCGCATGGGTGGAGGTGACGCCGACCGGCTTGTCGAGCACGATCCAGCCATCAACCTTCAGCCGTTCGCGGCGGGGCTTGCTCATGCTTCGTCTTCATCAGGCGTTTTGGCCGTGTCGCGTATGACGCGTGGATCATGCAGCAGCCGGTCGATGCGAGCGGCCTCATCAAACTGCTCGTCAAATCTGAAACGCAGATCGGGCATGAAACGCATGTCGCGCATCTGCTTGCCCAGCATGCCCTTGATATAGCGCACGTTGCGGGCCAGCGCCTTGACGATGACAGGCCCGCCCGCGCCGCCCAGAGGCATCACATAGACTGTGGCGATCTTGAGATCAGGCGACAGGCGCACTTCAGGCACGGTGATGATCTTGCCCTCGAGTTCAGGATCATTCACCTGCCCGCGCGACAGGATATCCGCGAGGGCATGACGGATGAGTTCGCCGACACGGAGCTGGCGCTGGGATGGACCTGACGAGGACAATTTTGGGGCTGGCATGATGCTGCTTTACCGCATTCCTTCAAAATTGCAGCAGCTTTGTCAGGCCGCCGCGATGTGCGCCGCAGCATAGGCTGCAAAATCGTCGAAAGCCTTCTGGGTTCCGAAGGCGCGGCGAGGAAGGCACATGCCGATGATCCGGTTATCGTAGAGGATGACATGGGCTTCCGCGTCGCTCACGATCTTGCGGATGGCGCTCCAGGGCTGGGTCGCCGTTCCAGTGTGCCCCTGTGACGTGATACCTGCTTCGTCGTCAACGCTGACGCAGATCAGGGCGCCGTCGAACCGCTGACGGCGATAGTAAATCTTGAGCTCGATCTGGTTCAAAATCCAGACGAACGGGACAGAAACTGCGATGAGCGCCCAGAGCAACCACTGCGTCAGCATGTTCGCGAGCGTTTTGGGAACGCTCACTCCATCATTCAAAGCAAGGAATATGACAACCGCCGTTACGCCGAGCGCCACACCCAGCGGGACCCGGATGAACTGCGTCCGCTTCCATATGCTGTCACGCCGCATCAGGCGGTTGAGTGCCTGATAGTCGGCATAGCCATAGGTGAAGGTGATCGGTCCCGGCCTATCCATGAGCGACACTGATCTCCGACAGCTTTACAACGACCGCTTGATCTCCTCGACGCGGTAGCACTCGATGACGTCGCCTGCGCGCATGTCCTCGTATTTCTCGAAGGCCATGCCGCATTCCTGGCCGGTCTGCACTTCCTTGACCTCGTCCTTGAAGCGCTTGAGGGTCTTGAGGGTGCCTTCGTGGATGACGACGTTGTCGCGGATGAGGCGCACACCGGCACCGCGTTCCACCTTGCCGTCGGTTATGATGCAGCCCGCCACCTTGCCGACCTTGGTGATGTTGAACACCTCCTGGATGCGGGCGTTGCCCAGCGTGGTCTCGCGCAAGGTTGGCGCGAGCAGGCCGGACATGGCAAGTTTGATGTCGTCCACGAGGTCATAGATGATGTTGTAGTAGCGGATTTCGACGCCCGCCCGGTCGGCAGCCTCGCGGCCTTCCTTGTGGGCCCGGACATTGAAGCCCAGGATCACGGCGCCGGTGGCGTTTGCCAGCGTCACATCGGATTCCGTGATGCCGCCGACACCAGAATGGATGATGCGGGCCGCCACTTCCTCGGTACCAAGTTTTTCAAGCGAACCGGCGATGGCTTCCACCGAACCCTGCACGTCACCCTTGATGAGCAGCGGGAATTCCTTTTTCCCTGCCACCTTGATCTGGCTCATCATGTCAGCGAGCGAACGCGTCGCACCGGCGGTGCGGGCCACCATCTTGTCGCGCTTCTGGCGGACACGATAGGCCGTGATCTCGCGGGCGCGGGCTTCTGTCTCCACGACAGCCACACGGTCGCCCGCTTCGGGTGCCGCCTGGAAGCCGAGGATTTCGACCGGCGCCGACGGACCGGCGAATTCGACATTCGCGCCCTTGTCATTGATGAGCGCACGGATGCGGCCCCATTCGGAGCCCGCCACCACGATATCGCCGTGGATCAGGGTGCCGCGCTGCACCAGCACCGTGGCCACTGGTCCGCGGCCGCGATCCAGCTTGGCTTCGATCACGCTGCCTTCGGCGAGACGGTCCGGATTGGCCTTGAGGTCAAGCAGGTCAGCCTGCAGCTGAATCATTTCCAGAAGCTTATCAAGATTTTGACCTGTCTTGGCGGAAATCTCCACTTCGATCGTATCGCCGCCCATGCTCTCCACCTGCACATCGTGCTGGAGAAGGTCGGTCTTCACACGCTCTGGTTTAGCATCCGGGAGGTCGATCTTGTTGATCGCCACGATCATCGGCACCTTGGCCGCCTTGGCGTGGTT